>JAGPIY010000181.1 GCA_018054715.1 Bacteroidaceae bacterium | reverse complement strand
TCTCATTAACCGGTAAATGTAATACAACATCACTGCAACGAGCAAGATATCTAGGAAGTCTTTTACACCAAATGAAAAAAACATATGCCTTATAAATTAAATGAGTGAAGTTTTTCCCAGATTTCAGCACATTGCACAGCTTCCTTCACATCATGAACACGAAGAATGTCCGCTCCATTTTGCAAACAAAAAGCATGAACTACAGAAGTGCCATTCAATGCTTCCTCGGGAGTTAAATCGAGAAGGCGAGTAATCATCGACTTACGCGAAACGCCAACCAGTAATGGTAAACGAAATATCGAAAAGTTCGGCAAAGCACTGAGTAATTCATAATTCTGATCCAACGTTTTCCCAAAGCCAAAACCCGGATCTAAAATAACATCGTTCACGCCTAATGCACGCAAACGTTGTATTTTGCTTTCCATATATAAAAAGACTTCCTTTATAAAGTTCTCGTAGTGAGGATCAATTTGCATGTTTTGAGGAGTTCCCTGCATGTGCATCATGATATATGGCACTTGCAAATCAGCAACTGTCTCAAACATACGGTCATCCATCTCACCTCCCGAAATATCATTAATAATTGCTACTCCATATTGCTTAACGCAAACTTCAGCCACATGAGCTCGAAAAGTGTCCACACTCACAATGGCTTCAGGATGGCGGCTAAAGATAACTTCAAGTGCAGGTTCTAAGCGAGCCAACTCTTCTTCTTCACTCACTGAAAAAGCACCCGGCCGTGAAGAATAAGCTCCGATATCAATCATGCTAGCTCCTTCCTCTAATATCTGATCGGCACGTGCAGCAATTGCCTCCGTTGTCTGTTTCCTACTCTTTGAAAAGAAAGAGTCGGGTGTTACATTTAAAATGCCCATCACCTGCGGATGAGCTAAGTCCATTAACGTTCCTCGTACATTTATTAATTTTGAGAAGGAGGAACTTTCGATGTAATCTGGTTTCACCATTTGACTCGTTTTTTTTACTTCTATAGCTGCAAATTTACACCTTTTTTTTGGTATCTCCTACAAAAATACACTATCTTTGCAAAGATTATTATAAAAATAAACGAAATGGAGGCTTTAGAAACGCTATATCAATTATTCAGCCAATGCTCAGAAGTAACTACCGACAGCCGTCAATGTCCAACTGATTCACTATTCATTGCCCTAAAAGGTGCAAATTTCAACGGCAACAAATTTGCAATACTTGCCCTTGAAAAAGGATGTAAATACGCTTTTGTCGACGAGCAAGAAACAGTTTCCGCTCAATTGGATGAACTAAAATTACGCGATGAGGAAGCCTATCAAACGTTTTCAAAACGCTTAATTCTTGTAGAGGACGGACTATCTACCCTACAGCAACTGGCGCATTATCATCGCCAACAATTAGGAACTCACATCATCGGCATCACAGGTACAAATGGAAAAACAACCACCAAGGAACTGGTTGCAGCTGTACTTTCTACAAAATATAATTTGCTTTTCACACAAGGCAATCTTAATAATCAAATTGGTGTGCCGCTTACTCTATTGCGCCTCACCGAGAATCACAATCTCGCCGTAGTAGAAATGGGAGCATCCCATCCGGGTGACATCAAGGAGTTAGTGGATATTGCAGAACCTGATTACGGACTAATTACCAACGTGGGGCGAGCTCATCTAGAGGGTTTTGGCTCATTCGACGGCGTAGTGCGCACAAAAGGAGAACTATACGACTACCTTCGCACAAAAGGAGCTACCGTTTTTGTGAACGCCAACAACACGCACCTAACACAAATGCTAAAAGGGTTGAACCCTGTATATTACGGCACTACTGATAACCTATACATCAGCGGTAAAGTAACTGCTTGCAATCCGTTCCTTTCCTATGAATGGAAGGCTCTAAACGAATCACCGGTTCAAGAAGTAGAAACTCACCTCATCGGTAATTACAATATAGACAACGTACTTGCAGCGTCTGCAATCGGCATTTACTTCGGTGTAGAGCCGGAAGACATCAGCAAAGCTATCGCCAACTATCAGCCAAGCAACTCACGTTCTCAACTAAAGGAGACGGCCAAAAATAAATTAATTATTGATGCATACAATGCAAACCCTACAAGCATGCGAGCATCGCTGCAAAATTTTGCACAAATGAATGCTCCTAAAAAGATGGTAATTTTAGGAGATATGAAAGAGCTGGGACCTACAAGCAGAGCAGAACACAAAGATATAGCAAGCTTCGTAACCAAGATGTCAATCGACAGAACTCTTTTTGTTGGAGAAGAATTTACTAAAGCTTTGCCTCAAGGAGCGGAGGTTTACCCAGATGCTAACGCTGTAATTGAACTTTTAAAAAAAGAAAATCCTGAAGGGTTCACTATTCTAATTAAAGGTTCAAACAGTATGAAGCTAAATAGTGTAGTAGCTTATTTATAACCGCACCCCTTATGACTAACCTCTTTCGCAAGATTCCTTGGACGCTTTCCGTAACAGCTATTATCTTGTATTTATCGTTTTTCAAACCTCCTCAAACGGACTTGGATGAGATTCCGAACTTCGACAAGTTCATACATATCGGGATGTATGGTTTTTTGGCTACAGTAGCTTGGTTAGAGTGTTTATGGCGATCGACTAAACGGTTTGAACTATTTAGAACATTATTAGTTGCATTCTTTACTCCGATCTTTCTTAGTGGAATGATTGAACTAGGACAAGAATATCTCACCACCTACCGCGGAGGAGATTGGATGGATTTTTTGGCAAATTGTACCGGAACTACTCTTGCAGGAGCGCTGGGATATTTTGTACTTCGTCCGTGGATCTTGAAGATTCGCTTAAAATAGCCCCATCCACCAAATGAATAGTGCGATCGGTAATTTGCGCAAGTGCCTCATCGTGCGTAACAATCACAAAGGTCTGTTCAAAACGGTCTCTCAACTCAAAAAAGAGTTGGTGTAGTTCGTCTTTATTCTTACTGTCTAAACTGCCTGAAGGTTCATCGGCCAATATTACCGAAGGGCGATTTACCAAAGCACGCGCCACAGCTACGCGTTGCTTTTCACCACCCGACAACTCGGAAGGACGATGCTTCATTCGCCCTGACAAACCCATCAGAGTTAGCATTTCTTCAGCCTGCTGACGAGCTTTTTGTGAAGAAGCGCCTGCTATAAAAGCAGGAATCATTACATTCTCAAGTGCCGAAAACTCCGGAAGCAGTTGATGAAACTGAAAGACGAAGCCTATTTCGCGGTTACGAAAAGCAGCCATCTCTTTATCTTTTAAGCGCTCTACCGAAGTTTTATTCAAACGAATCGTCCCTGTATCCGGTCGGTCAAGTGTACCCATAATTTGAAGAAGTGTAGTTTTACCGGCCCCACTAGGCCCCACAATACTCACGATTTCTCCCTTCAAAATGTGCAAATCAATTCCTTTCAGCACCTGAAGCGTACCAAAACTTTTCGTAATATTTTCTAGCTGTATCATACTCTATTCTACTTAAACCTCTTTCTCTCCGGCCAACTTATTCAGCACATAGGCTGCTAAGTAACACCCAAAGACTGCAGGCATATAACTAATTGTGCCACAAGTGGACTTTTTATACTTCTCTTCTACTAACATAACAGCCGTCGAATCGGCAGCTTCACTGCTAAATACAACAGGCAAATGTCGACGCATCCCATTACGTTTTAATTGATTCCGCACCGCTTTACTTAAGCCACAATGGTACGTATCCCAAAGATCGGCATACTGTATCTTGGTTATATCGCGCTTTGCGCCGGCTCCCATGCTACTTATTATTTTTGTCCCCGATTGCAAACATTCCATAATAAGAGCACACTTAGGGGCAATTGTATCTATTGCATCCACCACAAAATCGAAGGTAGTTTCGTGCAGTAAGGTTGGTACAGTTTCCGGAGTTAAAAATGCGGCATGCGTTTCAAGCTCAATCGTTGGATTTATGGCACGAAGACGTGCTCCCATGATCTCCACTTTCTTTTTGTTTAAGGTTTCACGCAACGCAGGTAATTGTCGGTTCAAATTGCTCAATGCAACCGTATCCGCATCCACCAAAGTAAGCTTTCCCACTCCGGCTCTAGCCA
>JAGPIY010000180.1 GCA_018054715.1 Bacteroidaceae bacterium | reverse complement strand
CGTACTTCAATGGGAGAGGTAGCATCGGAATATTCTAATTGCTTGAACCGCACCCATGCTTCAGGGAAATAATTAGTATATTTAGGCGCATACTCATCGAGTAATTCTTCGGTAGCTTTGGTACTTTCTGTATTTACAATGAATTGAGCAAAGTTACTGCCCGGTAATCCCGGAGCATACGAGGTTTGGAAACGCGGAGAACCTTCACCTAAGAAACTTGTTACTGATACTACACGTGAGTCGCGACGCAGGATATGTTCTAAACTATCGGCTACAGCAGTAGTACGTTCTATTGCTGTGCCTGTAGGAAGATAGAATTCTACGGCAAATTGATTACGTTCTGCAATAGGCATAAGTCGCTGTGGAAGATGAATAAAAAGTATAATTCCGAGTATTAGTATCAGCACGCCGCATTCTATAGTATAGAAAGGATGCTTAAAGCAAACGCTGAGTACTTTTTCATAGGTTTGTTGTATGTAATCCAGAATCGTTTTTCGTTGCGGCTTGGTTGAATCCTTTTTTATTCCTTTGCGAATGAAATAATATTGCATATAAGGAACTAGTAGTATTGCAACGAGTAGCGATATCGTTAATATTAGTGTTACTGCAATGGGAAAGAGCTTTACGAAATCTTGAAACATCCCTTTCAAGGTAAAAAGGAAAGGAAAGAAGGTAATGCTGATGGCTAGGGTAGCACTAAAAATAGAACCTATGAATTCTTTCGCACTTGCACTTGCTGCATGCCAACGGCTCACTCCTTGATCTAACTTCTCTAGGTAACAGTCGATGATGACAATGGAGTTGTCGACAATCATTCCAAGAGTAATGATCAGTGCGGCAAGTGTTACGGTATTAAGCTCAATGCCGCCAATATAGAAAAGCCCTAATGATATGAAAATGGTAATTGGGATAGTACTTGCTGCGACAGAAGCTACACGCATTGGAAGGAGCAACATGATGACTATAATCACTGCGATAATGGCAATAAGTAGCTCTTTTAGGAAATTAATGACAGAGTCGCCTACTACCTGACTTTGATCGGTAATTTTGTATACGTGAATATCTTTGGGAAGCGTCTTTTCATATTGAGTAAGGACTTTATTAACGTCTGTACCAAACTGTACAATGTTGTATCCTTTATTCATCTCCATGGAGAGCATGACACTTTTTTTGCCATTGTTCTTTATATAGGAACTGGGATCGGGATATTCTCTTTTAAGAGTGGCGATATCACCCAGACGAATAACATGTCCTTGCGGATCAGAGTAAACAATTTGTTGACGAAGATCGTTTAATCGGGTGTATGATTCGGATATATGAATGGGAGCCACCAGTTTTCCATTGTCGACGGAACCACTCATCGTAGTAAAGCCTTGTGAGAAAAGGGTACTTAAGAGGGTGGCAGAATTGAGCCCGTAAGCTGAAAGTTTATCGCGATCGATGTATACACCGATTTGTTCTTTCTGTAAACCGTAAGTACGCAGGTTTGAAATAGATTCTATGGTGCGTAGTTGGTCGGTTAGTCTGTCGAGTTGATCTTCGAGTTCATGATAGGTTTTGCTATCACTCTCTAAGGTAAGAAGCATTGCGGAGGTATCCCCAAAATCATCGTTTGCTATTAAGGCAGCTACCCCTTGTGGCAACTGACTTTTGAATTGCGCAAGTCCGTGTTTGAAGCGATTCCAAAAGGCATCCTTATCTTTTATATTGTCATTGAGCTCTACGAAAATATAGACTATACCATTGCGGCTCTGTGAGTAGGTATTGCGCTTTTTAATTTCTTTGAAACTCCAAAGGAACTTTTCTAAAGGTTGAGCCAGTTGGGTTTCTACTTCTTCGGAAGTTGCTCCGGGATATACTCCTATAACCAATCCTTGGCGAACAGTGAAGTCGGGAAATTCGTTTTTAGGCATATTGAGCAAGCCATATATCCCCAACAGACTTAACAAAGCTACCAACAAAATTACAATCTGACGATGGTGCATCGCCGATTCAATGAAATCAAATTTTTTCTTCATAAGGGCTTTGTTTTACTTCTGAACGGGAGTACCTTCGCTCACTTTTTGTTGGCCTTTTATAATTATGACGTCACCCTCAGAGAGTCCACTGGTGATTTGGACTCCTGATTCGGTTTGCTCACCAACCGTAACATTTTGCTTATGAGCTTTTCCATGAATTACAGTCCACACATATTGTGCACCGTTTGCATCTAAGCTTACGATTTCGGAAGCAATGATCAGTTCTTTACCTTTTTCGCTTTTTTGTAAAGTGTCGATGTGTACGCTACAAACCATACCCGGCATTAGTTTGTTGCCTGGATTTTGAAGCACGATTTTTACTTCGTAGGTGTGTGACAATGGATTTGCAACGACTCCTTTCTCTTTTAGAACTCCTGTAAAGGTTTCTGAACCGAGAGCGGTGACCGTAAATTGGATTTTCTGTCCGACTTTTAAATCAGAGATTTCATTTTCTGGAACAGGTATCTTTACTTCTACACGGTCGATTTTTACAAGTCGAAAAGCAGATTGCCCAGGTATCACATTTTGTCCTTCATCGATTTCTCGGTTTGCGATAAGGCCAGAATAAGGGGCTCTTAGTATACAGTCGGTGAGCACCTTTTTTGCGATTCGCTCTGCGCTCTTTGCTTGTGAGAGTTTGGTCTGTACTTCTACATATTGTATTTCAGGAAGGCTTCCTTTTTCGTGCAACTCGTGTAAACGACGATAAGAATCTTCAGCTTGCTGTAAGGAGGCACGAGCTGCAGTATAAGAATCATGAGCACTAGCTTTATCAAGTCGAGCTAATATTTGTCCTTTGGTTACTTGCTGCCCTGTTTCTACATAGACTTGCTGTACGGTGCCCATTGCGGCAAAACTAAGTGAGGAACCTTCGGATTCTTCTACAGTTCCGACATAGGTCTTTAAGGAATTGGTAGAAGTGGAGTTTAGTGTAAACGTTTCTACTTTCATCGCTGTTGCTTTTTCGGATGAATTTCCCTCTGAATGACAACTGCTTATGAGAATACTTGTTCCCAATAGCACATACACAGCGATGAAATTAATTACGCGATGTGATTGAATATTCTTTCTTTTCATAGAGATCCTTTTTAAATGTTTTTAATTCGATGCAAAGGTCGGGATAATTGATAGCGTTTGAAAGTGCTATAGGATAACTCGTGTGGTCAATGGTTCTTTTATTTCGGCTTTTAGTTTAATAAAGTGCTCGTTTTATGTTCTATTTCGGGCTAAATCATCCTTTATGGGTGGCCTATATGACGTTTCGTATTACTTGCAAAAGATGTAGAAATAAATTTAGAGAAGAGGAGCTTTGGTAGTTTGTTTGAAAACGTGTATCTTTGGCGGAACGAAATTAAATAAATGCTTTTGTGCGATAATGAAAAAACGTTTTTTATTCTTTCTTGTTCTGATCTGTGGCTATGTACTTCTAGGTATGGCACAAACTGTGCCTTCCGATTCCTTGCCACATCCTCCTTTTATAAAAGGAGTTTCCGTGCTTCGTGGCGAGGTGTTGTCGCCACAATTGCGGGGAGATACCTTATTGTTATTTTACAATGATTTAAATGAGATCCGAAAATTGAAATGTGGGGTGGATTCATTAGGACGATTTTCATTGGAGCTACCACTCGAATACCCTTGTGAATTTCGTTTGACATGCCCTTCTGCTCGTACCGAACCATTTTGCTTCTTATTGATGCCTGGTACTGAAAGTCGGATGCAATTGATTTTGAAAGATAACCAATGGAGTGGACAATGTGAAGGTGCCTTTGCTGAAATTAATAGAAATCTATTGAATGCGGAGTTACCGGAAGATTTAATACTGGGAGTATTGCAATTTCCGGATGGAGTGAAGGACGTGCAAAATTTTCGCACTTATTTATTGAGCCGTTATTATAAATTAAAAGCTGAAATAGAAAAGAACACGAATATTTGTGGAGGAACACGCCAATTGCTTTTAATGAAGCTAGAAGTTTCACTTTTTTGTTTGTGGCAGGATGCTCCTGATTTTTTATTACGGGCACGAATCTATTCACCTACTAATAATGAGATGCCTCAGCAGTCTACTAATGTTT
>JAGPIY010000030.1 GCA_018054715.1 Bacteroidaceae bacterium | reverse complement strand
AGTTTTCATGGGAGATACAGGAAGCCTTACTATTGGTGGTATCATCGCAGTCTTTGCAATTATCATTCACAAAGAATTGCTCATACCGATACTTTGCGGAGTCTTCTTAGTGGAAAATCTCTCGGTTATACTACAAGTGCAAACGGCTAAATGGGGTACAAAGCATGGGAAAAAGTTGCGAGTTTTTAAGCGTGCTCCGATTCACGATCACTTTCGTACAACAAAAGCACAGCTCGACAGTCAAATTTCATATTACTGGACTAAACCCAACAATGTATATCACGAGTCGAAAATTACGATCCGTTTCTGGATTGTCACCATTCTATTAGTGGCAATTGCTCTCATCACGTTAAAAATAAGATAATAAATATGGCTAAAAGAATTGTTATATTAGGTGCAGGAGAAAGCGGTACAGGAGCCGCAATCCTAGCTAAACGCAAGGGTTTCGATGTTCTTGTAAGCGATCAATCAGAAATAAAAGAACGCTACAAAAACATGCTTAATGCCGAGAACATAGCATGGGAAGAAGGAAAACATACAGCAGAACTTATCCTAACTGCGAATGAGATTATAAAGAGTCCCGGAATTCCAGATACAGTGCCTCTCATCATTGAAGCGAAAAAGAAACAAATTCCATTGATCTCGGAAATTGAATTCGCTGGACGATATTCTCACGCAAAAATGATTTGTATTACGGGAAGCAATGGAAAAACAACCACAACTTCTTTAATTTATCATATATTTAAAAATGCCGGAATTAGCGTAGGGCTTGCAGGCAATATTGGCAAAAGCATGGCTTTGCAGGTAGCTGAAGGAAAGGAATACGACTACTATATCATTGAATTAAGCAGCTTTCAACTCGATAATATGTATGATTTTCGAGCAAATATTGCAATCTTGCTAAATATCACTCCTGATCATCTGGATCGCTATAACTTCTGCATGCAGAACTATGTTGATTCAAAAATGCGGATCACACAAAATCAAACGGCTGATGATTCGTTTATCTATTGGAATGACGATCCTTTGGTGAAAGCTGAATTAAAAAAGCACGAAATACTTGCCAAACAATATCCTTTTGCCGTCAAAAAAGAGCCAAATACAATTGCCTATGTGGAAAATGGAAAAATGGTCATAACGGAGCCTATGGACTTTAACATGGAGCAAGAAGAGTTGGCACTCAATGGTACACATAATTTATTTAACAGCATGGCTGCTGGAATTTCAGCAGACATTGCAGGCATTAAGAAAGAAGATATTCGCCGTGCACTAAGCGATTTTGAAGGTATAGCTCATCGTTTACAATACGTAACCGAGGTAGGAGGTGTAAAATTCATAAACGATTCAAAAGCTACGAATGTAAATTCTTGTTTCTATGCACTTGAGAGCATGAAGACAAAAGTCATTTTAATACTTGGTGGAACAGATAAAGGGAATGATTATAGCGAGTTAGATGAACTTGTAAAGAAAAAAGTTCGCGGACTTGTCTTTCTCGGAATAGACAACACAAAATTGCATTCTCATTTTGATGGAATGGTCTCACAAATAGAGGACAGTAAAGCAATGGAAGATGCGGTTAATAAGGCATACGCAATGGCAAAACAGGGAGATACTGTTTTACTAAGCCCATGCTGTGCTAGCTTCGATTTATTTAAGAACATGGGTGATCGCGGAAATCAGTTTATGGATAATGCTAAAAAATTAAAGGTTTAAAAGAAAAAGCAGCTATATGAGTTGGTTACAAAAACAGTTTAAAGGCGACTTGGGGGTGTGGTTCATCTTCTTGTTCTTGTGTCTCATTTCGATTATCGAAGTGTTTAGCGCTAGCAGTACACTGAGCTACAAGACTGGAAACCACTTGCAACCTATTTTAATGCACACCGTATTTCTACTTATCGGTGCAATCGTTGTATGGGCTGTTCATAGAATCAATTATCGCGTATTTCAATTAATTCCTTTTATCCTGATTCCAATCTCGGGCATTTTACTCATTGTTGTAATGCTCCTTGGGGTCAGCACAAACGGAGCGAATCGTTGGTTGGAGATAGCGGGAGTGACTTTCCAACCTTCTGAATTAGCTAAAATGGCTGTAGTAATTTCAACTGCCTTTCTATTAGCACGCAATCAAGAAAACGGATATGCTAACGGGAAAGCGTTTAAATACATTTTAACAATCGCTATTATCTTCTCTGGACTAATTTTTCGTGAAAACTTCTCCACCTCAATTATCTTATTCGGAGTCGTTTACTTAATGATGTTCATTGGCCGTATTGAATTTAAACGGATGCTAAAACTTACAGTTGCCATTATAATTGCAGCTTTTTGCTTTCTTTCTTTAATTCTATTGAGTCCAAATGAGAAACCAAAAACAGATGATGAAGAAGCCGCAAAAGAGATACTCTCCTCTGAGAGCACAAATCAAGAAGTAGATGAGAAAGAAGATAAATCATTAGTAACAACAGTTCTTTCACGACTCGCCACTTGGAAAGGACGCATTCATGAATTTACAAATGATGAAGAAATCACGCCCGAGAAATACGATATTGACAAAAACGGACAAATAGCACACGCACGCATCGCTATTTCAAAAAGTAACATCATTGGTTGCGGTCCAGGGAATAGCAATGAACGAGAATTTCTTGCACAAGCCTTCTCCGACTTTATTTTTGCTATCATCATTGAAGAACTAGGCTTACTAGGCGGTGGCTTTGTGCTATGTCTTTACATTTGGTTATTAGTACGAGCCGGGCGAATAGCCAAAAAAGCAAGAGGTAACTTTGCATCATTTCTTGTAATGGGGCTTGCTCTTTTATTGGTAATGCAAGCCATGGTAAATATGTGTGTAGCAGTAGGACTTTTCCCAGTTACAGGGCAACCTCTTCCACTTATTTCAAAAGGAGGAACTTCCACCATAATTAACTGTATCTACATTGGAATGATACTTTCGGTAAGTCGCTACACAGCTAAATTAGAAGATGAAGGAAAGGAACAATTAGTGCAAGAGGCAGATGGCGAAATAAATAAAGCAAAAATTATAGCAGAAGAAGAGCTTGACTCTTAATTTTGCTTCTTATATATAAAACAATGGACAACGAACTTAGAATCATCATAAGCGGAGGTGGCACAGGGGGGCATATTTTTCCGGCAGTAAGCATTGCAAATGCAATTAAAGAAAAATGCCCTGAAGCTAAAATACTTTTTGTAGGTGCAGAAGGACGCATGGAAATGCAACGAGTTCCGGCTGCAGGCTATGAGATCGAAGGATTACCTGTATCCGGCTTCGACCGCAAAAATCTATTAAAGAATATATCAATTCTTTATAAACTTTGGAAGAGCCAATGCAAAGCCAAGCGAATCATTCGGAGTTTTAAACCACAAGTTGCAGTAGGCGTAGGCGGTTATGCATCCGGGCCAACACTCAACATGGCTGGCAAACTAGGCATCCCTACTCTTCTACAAGAGCAGAATGGTTATGCAGGCGTTACGAATAAATTATTAGCCAAACGAGCAAAAAAGATTTGTGTGGCCTATGAACAAATGGAACGATTCTTTCCCGCAGAGAAAATTATAATGACAGGAAATCCTGTTCGACAGGCATTAGTACAAACCACCTTAACTCGGGAAGAAGGCATCAAGCATTTTAATCTAGATCCTAAAAAGAAAACAATTTTAATTATTGGCGGTAGTCTCGGTGCACGTACTATAAATGAGAGTATTCTTGCCGGATTAAAATTAGTACAAGCGAGCAATGAAGCCTCAACAATAAACGAACAAGTACAACTAATCTGGCAGACAGGAAAGTACTATTATAAAGAGATGGACGAGAGAGTAAAGCAAAATTCGACTCAAAAGTTTCCACTTTACATGAACGACTTTATAAGTAGTATGGAACATGCATATGCCGCTGCCGACCTTGTCATTTCAAGAGCCGGTGCGGGTAGTATTTCAGAATTTTGCTTATTAGGGAAAGCGGTGATCTTAGTCCCCTCACCTAATGTAGCTGAAGATCATCAAACCAAAAATGCGATGGCGCTTGTTAAAAAAGGAGCTGCAATATGTATTACAGATAAAGAAGCTCCAATAAAACTTATTTCTGAAGCGTTGAAACTTATTCACGATGCAGAACGAATTAAAAAGCTACAAGAGAATATTCTTACCCTAGCAAAACCGAATGCAGCTGCAACTATTGCTAACGAGGTGATAGAATTGGCAAACGAATATAGAAGTACACATTAAATTAAGATACACTTCAAAAGAGTAATAAGATACACTTCAAAAAGAGTATTGACTAATAGATAAAGAACGAGATTATGAATATGAAAGATATTAAATCAGTTTATTTCATTGGTGCAGGGGGCATCGGAATGAGTGCACTTGAACGCTACTTTTTAGCGCTAGGCAAGCACGTAGGCGGATATGATCGCACTCCTAGTGAACTGACGAACGTTTTAATTGAAGAAGGAATAAAAATACATTTCGAAGATAGCGTAGAACTAATACCGGAAGTTTTTCTCGATAAGGCTACTACACTCGTAGTAATAACTCCTGCCATACCTGCAGATCACAAGGAATTGAACTTTTTTAAAGCACAAGGTTTCGAAATGCAAAAACGGGCACAAGTATTAGGCACAATTACTCATGCAACAAGAGCTCTTTGTGCAGCAGGAACACACGGAAAAACCACGACCTCTACCATGGCAGCACACATTATGTATGCCAGCCACCTAGGGTGCACCGGATTCCTTGGAGGCATTTCAAATAACTACCATAGTAATTTAATACTAAATGAAGTAAGTCCGTTTACCGTTATTGAGGCAGATGAGTTCGATCGTTCTTTCCATTGGCTACGTCCTGAAATAACAATTATTACTAGCACCGATCCTGATCATCTTGACATTTATGGCACTAAAGAAGCTTATCTCGAAAGTTTCCGTCACTATACCGAACTCATACAACCCGGAGGATCTCTTATCTTACATACAAATCTTGAAGTTAAGCCCAACGTACAAGAAGGAGTACATGTTTTTACTTACTCACGTACAGAAGGAGACTTTCATGCAGAAAATATAAGAATAGGTGGAGGAGAAATCGTCTTTGACCTCATCACACCGACAAGTGCCATAAAGCAGATTCAACTAGGTGTACCTGTCAGCATTAATATCGACAACAGCATTGCAGCTATGGCGATGTGCTTGCTAGCAGGAGCTACTGCAGAAGAAGTAAAAGAAGGAATTCGCACCTATGCAGGAGTAGAACGTCGATTCGATTTCAAAATAAAAACTACTGAGAAAGCTTTTCTCAGTGATTACGCACATCATCCGAGTGAAATTCGTGAAAGCATTTTATCCGTACGTGAATTATATCCAGGCAAAAAGATTACTGCAATCTTCCAACCTCATCTTTATACGCGTACTCGCGATTTCTATGAAGATTTTGCCGATAGCCTTTCACTTCTCGATGAGGTTATTCTTACCGAGATTTATCCGGCACGCGAGCAACCAATTCCAGGCATTACAAGCGAAATAATTTATCGCAACCTTCGTCCGGATATGCTACGTAGCATCTGCTGCAAAAAAGATTTATTACACAAAATAGAAGCAGAACTAGAAACAGATATACTCATCACCCTCGGAGCGGGTGATTTAGATAACTATGTACCACAAATCACAGAAATCTTGAAAAAGAAATGGTGAAGAAAATTCTCATTCTCGTATTCATACTACTACTCGGCAGTTATCTGCTAATCGCAATGAGTAGCTTTAGTGAATCTCCTAGACAGGCCATCTGTAAAGGAGTAGAAGTCACGTTGATGGAGAATCAGGAAAAAGGGTTTATTAATGCAAAAGAAATTGATAATATTCTAAAAGCACGCAAGTTATTTCCTACAGGAAAAGAGATGCATCTTGTAAACACACGTCAATTGGAACAGACATTAAACCAGCATCCACTAATAGAACACAGTGAATGCTACAAGACATCTGATCAAAAGGTTGCAATTGAGATTTATCAACGAATTCCTTTACTTCGAGTTATCAGCGACACTGGCGAAGAATACTATATCGACACTAAAGGAGCAGTCATTGATGCCCCTGAAGCAAGTGAATCCTATTTGCCAATTGTTACCGGCGCTATTAATAAAAAGGTAGCAGGGAAAGTGTTCCTTCCCATCGGTCTGTTTCTACGCGACGATCCCTATTGGGCAAACAAGATCGAGCAGATCCATCTTACGCCTCAAGGAGAGTTGGAAGTGGCTCCAAGTGAAGGAGAATTTCTTATCTGCATGGGGTCTCCAAGCCATTTCGGACAGAAGTTAGAAAGGCTTCGGCAATTTTATGAGCGAGCTCTAAACAAAATAGGATGGGACAAATACTCAAAAATAAATATAGAATATAATAATCAGATCATCTGTACTAAGAAAGAGAAATAAGATATGGCAGAGAATAATTTTATCGTAGCAATTGAACTTGGATCGTCAAAGATCCGAGGAATCGCCGGCATTAAGTCAGGCGACGGGAGTGTTAAAGTCGCCGCTTATGCACAAGCTGATTCTACCTCATTTATGCGCAAGGGGACTATTTCAAACATCGTAAAGGCCACTGCAGCTATTCGCGACCTGAAATCACAGTTAGAGGACAACATCAAAAAGCCTATTTCCAAAGTGTACGTCGGAATGTGCGGACTTTACACACATAGTGAAATACGCACCGTTGGCCGTAACTTCATGGAGCAAACGCAAATCTCAGCAGAGCAAATAAATCATGTAGTTGCAGAAAATGCCGGACAAATACAGCCTGATACCGAAATTTTAGAAGTAATCACACAAGAATATCGAATTGATAAAACCTATCAATTCGATCCTGTAGGCGCATTGGCCAATCAACTAGAAGGCAACTTCTTAAACATCGTAACACGTTCCTCGAGCTGTGAATACATCCGTAAATGCTTCAAAGATGCTGATCTACAAATTGCAGACCTGATTGTTTCATACAAAGCCACAGCCACTACAGCATTGAGCCCGATGGAGATGAATAGCGGTTGCGCTTTAGTCGATTTAGGAGCTGAGACTACCACAGTGAGTATTTTTAAGAAAGGAATACTACGACACCTCTGTGTGATTCCACTTGGGTCAACAACCATCACACGCGATTTATTCACCCTGCAAATAGAAGATGAAGCAGAAATTCTAAAGTTCAAATATGGAACCGCACTCGTTTCAGAATCAGACAACGAAACAGGTCTCTTAAAAGGAAGCATCAAACTAGGCAATGGACTTTCTGTAGAAATTGGTTTGATAGCCCAATACGTAGCTGCTCGAATGGAAGAGATACTCAGCAACGTATGGAATCAAATACAAAACACCGGTTATGATCGTGAAATCATTGCAGGCATTATTCTCACAGGCGGAGGCTCCAATCTTGAGAAGATAGTAGAATGTATGAAAAAGCTTTGTCCCGAAGCAATTAATGTACGCGTAGCAAACACGCTACGTTCGGGAGCAAAGATAGGAGGGATTCATCCTGCCGCAGCTAAGGACGGTGCTCACCAAACTATTTTAGGCTTACTCTTATTAGGTGAAGAGGAATGCTGCTCCAAGGAATCTTTTTTTGAAGCTTCCAAGGCTGCAACAGTAGTAAAACCTATAGCGGAAGAAACTCTTACTAAAAAAGCGGAAGAGGAAGAGGACGTTGAAGAAGCAGAGATGACAAAAGAAGAAAAGCACAAGGAACCTGCAGTGCCTAAAGGGCCCAGCTCTTTCTCAAAATGGAAAGACAAGTTCGGCTCTTGGCTTGACAAAAACATGGGTCAAGACTAACAGCAAGAAAAATAGACAATTAAGGAAGAATGACATAAAAGCATACAATTATGACAGACAATATAAAGCCCCTCGACGGATGGAACCTGCCCACCTCAAACCATAGTATTATTAAAGTAATAGGTGTAGGCGGCGGCGGCGGAAACGCTGTAAATCATATGTACAAAGAAGGCTTTCACGATGTAACCTTCGTGGTTTGTAATACCGATCGACAAGCCCTCGAGAAAAGTGAAGTGCCTCTTAAAATAGAAATCGGCGAAGGCTTAGGTGTAGGTGCAAAGCCAGATAAAGCAGAACAATATGCTACCGAAAGCGAAGAGAAGCTGCGTCAAATGCTTGATGATAACACAAAAATGGTCTTCATCACCGCCGGAATGGGTGGCGGAACAGGCACGGGAGCAGCTCCTGTGGTAGCACGGATTGCCAAAGAAATGGGAATTCTTACAGTAGGTATCGTAACCATTCCTTTCTTTTTCGAAGGAAAGAAGAAGATCAGTATGGCACTTAAGGGAGTAGACCGTATTAGTAAACACGTAGATGCCTTATTGGTTATCAACAATGAACGTTTACGCGACATTTATGCCGATTATACTTTCTCGAACGCCTTCGGCAAAGCAGATGATACGCTTTCGATTGCTGCTAAAAGCATTGCAGAGATTATCACACAAGAAGGAATTGTAAACCTTGATTTTGAAGACGTAAAAACCACAATCGAAGATGGTGGAGTAGCCATCATGAGTGTAGGTTACGGAGAAGGAAAAGAAGGCGAAGGACGCATTACAAAAGCAATCAACGAAGCCTTGAATTCTCCACTTCTAAACAACAACGACGTGTTTGAAGCTAAACGTATTCTTCTAAATTTGGTGTACAGCAAAGACTCCGAACCTAAAATGGAAGAATTCGGAGAGATACACGATTTCATGGAGAAATTCAGCGATGATGTAAAAGTAATCTGGGGAGCGGCAGAAGACGATTCATTGGGTGAAAAACTAAAAATGACCATCCTTGCTACAGGTTTCGGATTGAAAGATGTAACAGAAGCCGAAAAGCCAAAAGTAAAAACGCCTAAAGACATCACTAATGAAGAGGAAGATATTGATGTAGGTATCCGCATTCAAGAAATATATGGAAAGAACAAAGGCAAAGCCCCAATGAAACGTCCGAACATATTTCTCTTTAAACCTGAGGATCTTACTAATGAAGAAATTATTTCATTAGTAGAAAGTACCCCAACCTACAAACGCGATAAAAGTCTGATAAACTTAATCCGTCGTATTTCCGGAGATTTAGGAAGTACCTCGAGCGAAGAAAACGAACAGAGCACTACAATCACATTTTGATTGCAACCTATAACTCACATTATTCACCAATAAAACAAAAGAATATGTCATTATTCGATCAAGTAAGCAAAGACCTCATTGAGGCCATGAAGGCTAAAGATAAAGTGCGCCTTCAAGCGCTACGTAATGTAAAGAAAGTATTCATTGAAGCCAAAACAGCTCCGGGAGCAAACGATGAACTCAGCGATGATGCAGCTCTAAAAATGATTCAGAAGCTCGTAAAGCAAGGAAAAGACAGTGCGCAACTGTTCACCGAGCAGAACAGACCTGACCTTGCTGAAGAAGAACTTGAACAAGTAAAAGCCATTGAACCCTACCTACCTAAGCAAATGGATGCAAGTGAACTAGAAACAGCTCTTCGTGCCATCATTGCCGAAACCGGTGCCAACAGTGCCAAAGATATGGGTAAAGTAATGGGCGCAGCCTCCAAACAATTGGCAGGAAAAGCAGACGGAAAAGCAATCTCTACAATGGTAAAGCAACTTTTAGGCTAACCACAAAATATTCATAAGATTGCCGATTTATAGCGAATAGTTATAAACCGGCAATCTTTTATTTTATCAAAGTTCAATCGAATAATTCTTTCAGCACATCAATCGATTTCAAGGAAGAAAATTCCGTAATATGAAGTCGGTAATATTCGACTAGCAATTCCAAACAACGATTACGTTGCAATCGGTCGAAAGGGAAAAGATGCATTGTTTCAAAGCGCATACGCATTAGCAGGCCTAAACGTGCAGCTTCCTCAGGTACTAAATAGTTTGCATGCAACGGCTGAGAAAGTACAAAACAGCTTACCCGTAAATCGAAGAAAGCCCCTTCTTGATATTCCTCCGTATTTGGATAAATACCTAAAAAGAGAGAAAGCCTCATCATAAAGACCAGATGAAAATTAGAAGCCCCTCGTTCACAAAGATCAAACCATTCCAAAGAAGTAAAAAGAAAAGCAAAAAGAGCATGATTCACCCCTTCATTGCGTAAAACCTTATCTAGAAATTCCGCCAAGAATAATAAGATAGAGCTTTTCACCACATTAGTTTGTGCACTTACATAAGGATAAAGAAGTCGGGCATCGCATACAACGAAGAGATTTTTAGCAGAGCGTCGCTCCAAGGAAATCTGCAAAATAGTAAGCGGTTGAAACAATTGAGGGCGAAGCGATGAACGCTTCGAGCGTGAAAGTTTCACCACACAGGCTACATATCCTACGCTTTCAGCATAAAGATGAACAATCCGTTGCGTCTCATTATATTTAATAATATGCAATACAATAGCTGAAGTGGTCTGTATCATATAGAAGTATAATCTATGCATTCAAGGGCCTTTTAGCCCCTAAAACTGCACAAAATTACAAAAAAATGAGGACTTAAGCAAAAAAAGTCATCCAAATATTTGCTATTTCAAAAAAAGTCCTTACCTTTGCACCCACATTCGAGAAGTATAGTATACATCTAGTGTATGGCCCGTTCGTCTATCGGTTAGGACGCAAGGTTTTCATCCTTGAAAGGGGGGTTCGACTCCCCCACGGGCTACAAATAATAAAAGTAAAGACAACAAATTTAAAGATTAGTCGAAATGGCAAATCATAAATCATCAATCAAGAGAATCAGACAAACTGAGACCCGCAAACTTCACAACCGTTATTATGGTAAAACCATGAGAAACGCAGTTCGTAAGTTGCGTTCTACAACAGACAAAGCGCTTGCTGTAGAGCTTCTGCCTAGCATCACTAAGATGTTGGATAAGTTGGCTAAGAACAACACGATCCACAAAAACAAGGCAGCGAACCTCAAGTCTAGTCTTGCTCTCCACGTAAACAAACTCGCGTAATCGCAGTTTATTTACCACCGTATCCGTCTAAGAACGTTTAGGTAACAAATAAATACATAGGCTAAGCCTCTTCATTGAGAGGCTTAGCCTTTTTTTACATTACATCATCTTTTAGCGCACGCTTTCAGAAGAAGAGGAGATAAAAAGGATATTGGGGACACTTTTTTTTCAAGAAAAGCATCTTTTATTCGAAATGATTTTCGTACCTTTGTGGTGTTTTAAGAAACAATTTAATGAACATGACTGAAGAACAAAGAAACACTGCCGAAAAGGGATACTCTGCTAATAGCATCCAAGTACTGGAAGGCCTAGAGGCTGTACGCAAACGTCCCGCTATGTATATCGGCGACATCAGCAAAAAAGGGTTGCATCATTTGGTTTATGAAGTGGTAGACAACTCCATCGACGAGGCAATGGCCGGATATTGCAACCACATTGAGGTGCAAATAAATTCCGATAATTCAATCACTGTACAAGATAACGGTCGCGGTATCCCTGTAGACTTTCACGAGAAAGAACAGAAATCAGCACTTGAAGTGGTGATGACTGTATTACACGCAGGTGGTAAATTCGACAAAGGAAGCTACAAAGTATCGGGCGGTTTGCACGGTGTAGGTGTTTCTTGTGTCAATGCACTGTCAACAGATATGACTACGCAGGTTTTTCGCGGTGGAAAAATCTATCAACAAGAATATAAATGCGGCGTTCCACAATACCCCGTAAAGGAGGTTGGAACTACTACTATATCAGGAACCAGACAAACCTTCTGGCCCGACCGTAGTATCTTTACCGTACACGAATTCGACTACAGCACATTAGCCAACCGCTTACGCGAACTTTCCTATCTTAATGCAGGAATTACCATCACGCTAACCGACCAACGCGAAGTGTTAGAAGACGGTAGCTACAAAAAGAACGTATACCATAGCAAAGACGGACTAAAGGAATTTGTACGCTACATCGACCAAGCTCGCGATCATTTAGTAGAAGATGTTATTTACATCAACACAGAAAAACAAGGTACTCCGGTAGAAGTTGCCATCATGTACAATACCACCTACGTAGAAAACATCCATTCGTTCGTGAACAACATCAACACGATCGACGGAGGTACTCACGTAGCTGGTTTCCGTACTGCACTAACCCGTACACTAAAAAAATACGCAGAGGACAGCAAAGCCCTTGAAAAAGCCAAAATAGACATCGTAGGTGATGACTTCCGTGAAGGACTTACCGCTGTTATTTCGGTAAAAGTGGCAGAGCCTCAGTTTGAGGGACAAACAAAAGGCAAGTTAGGCAACAGCGAAGTAGCCGGAGCCGTACAACAAGCCGTAGGTGAAGCCCTTACCAACTATTTAGAGGAACACCCCAAAGACGCAAAAACAATTATCGACAAGGTAGTACTTGCTGCACAAGCACGTGTGGCTGCACGCAAAGCACGCGAAAGCGTACAACGCAAATCACCTATGGGTGGTGGTGGCCTGCCCGGTAAATTGGCTGACTGCTCAAGCAAGATTCCCGAAGAATCGGAAATCTTCATCGTAGAGGGAGACTCTGCAGGCGGTTCTGCCAAAAGCGGACGTAGCCGTGCTACTCAAGCAATCCTTCCTCTTCGCGGTAAAATATTGAACGTAGAGAAATCAATGTGGCACAAAGCTTTCGAGAGTGATGAAGTAAACAACATCATCCAAGCTCTTGGAGTAAGATACGGTGTAGACGAAGACAGTAAAACCGCAAACATCGATAAGCTACGCTATCACAAAGTAATCCTCATGACCGATGCCGATGTCGATGGTTCGCACATTGACACCCTCATCTTAACGCTTTTCTATCGTTACATGCCGCAGCTTATTGAAAATGGATTCGTTTATATTGCCAATCCTCCTCTTTATCTTTGCAGCAAAGGTAAATACAAAGAATACTGCTACGACGAGCAAGCGCGTATCGAATTTATTGAACGTTACGGAAACGGATCGGAATCGGGAATCCATACCCAACGTTATAAAGGTTTGGGTGAGATGAACCCTATTCAACTTTGGGACACCACCATGAACCCCGAAACACGCATTTTAAAACAAATCAACATAGAGAACGCGGCAGAGGCCGATCACATCTTCTCTATGCTAATGGGAGAAGATGTAGCACCTCGCCGGCAGTTCATCGAGGAAAATGCGACTTACGCTAATATCGACGCATAAACGTTTCTCCACATACTCTTTGAAAGACCACCCACGAACTGCGGTGGTCTTTCTATATAAAAACGAGCATCCATTCAAAACTCCATTATGACCACAGCAAAAGGAAGTCCACTAGAATTAGGCACTGAGCCCATTGGGAAGCTTCTCATGCGATATGCCATCCCGGCAATTATCGCCATGACGGCCTCTTCACTCTACAACATTATAGACAGCATATTCATCGGACATGGAGTGGGTGCTCTTGCAATCTCGGGGCTCGCACTGACCTTTCCTATTATGAACCTTGCTGCTGCATTTGGCTCATTAGTAGGAGTAGGCGCTTCCACCCTACTCTCTGTACGTTTGGGACAACGCGACTACGACAGTGCCAACCAGATACTAGGCAATGTGCTCATACTAAACGTGCTTATCGGCATCAGCTTTACCATGCTCGGTTTATGGCTGCTCGATCCAATACTTTATTTCTTTGGAGCAAGTGATAAAACATTGCCCTATGCACACGACTTCATGGAAGTCATTCTATGGGGTAATTT
>JAGPIY010000179.1 GCA_018054715.1 Bacteroidaceae bacterium | reverse complement strand
AGGCAACGATTCACTCATCCAAATTATTGGCGAAGATATAGATAGCATCTATTTAGATGCGGTGAAGACAGTAAGCATCGACCCTGCAGCTATTGCTCGTCAAAAAGATATTAAAATCGTATATACTCCTATTCATGGTACAGGTGTTACCTTGATACCACGTGCTTTGAAGCAATGGGGATTCGAAAACATCAGCACTGTAGAAGAACAATGTGTAATCAGTGGTGACTTCCCCACAGTGACTAGTCCAAACCCTGAAGAACCGGCAGCACTGAACTTAGCGATCGAAAAAGCAAAAGCGATCGATGCTGAACTCGTTATGGCTTCTGACCCTGATGCCGACCGTGTAGGTATTGCTATTAAGAACGACAAGGGAGAATGGATTCTGGTAAACGGAAACCAAACTTGCTTAATATATCTATACTATATCATCAGCAACATGAAGGCTCTCGGCAAATTGGCTGATAACCAATTTATCGTAAAAACCATTGTTACTACAGAGGTTATCAAAGCGATTGCTGATAAGAATAATCTTGAGATGCGCGACTGTTACACCGGATTCAAATGGATCGCACGCGAAATTCGCTTGTCAGAAGGTGAGAAAGTATACATCGGTGGCGGCGAAGAGAGCTATGGCTTCCTTGCTGAGGACTTTGTACGCGATAAAGATGCTGTATCAGCTTGCTGTTTGATCAGCGAAATTGCTGCTTGGGCAAAAGATCAAGGGAAGAGCCTTTACCAATTGATTCAAGATATCTACGTAGAATATGGCTTCTCTAAGGAGAAAGGTATTAGCGTAGTAAAAAAAGGGAAAAGCGGTGCTGAGGAAATCAAGCAGATGATGACCGACTTCCGTACTAATCCTCCTAAAGAATTAGCTGGCAGTAAAGTGATTCTTATAAAAGACTACCTCACTCTAAAAACGATAGACGCTGCAGGAAAAACCGCTGCTCTCGACATGCCTGAAACAAGCGATGTACTTCAGTACTTTACCGAAGACGGTTCGAAAGTCAGTGTCCGCCCTTCCGGTACAGAACCTAAAATTAAGTTCTACGTGGAGGTGAAAGCAGAAATGGAGAATCGCAGTGCATACGATCGTTGCAATGCAGAAACAGATGAAAAAGTAAAAGCTGTTATGAAATCACTCGGAATTTAACACTCTGACATTCATAAGTTTAAAAACTATAAGTAAAGGCTTAATTCAAATTGAATTAAGCCTTTACTCTTTTTCTTTTATTACAGAATGAGCTTCATAACGAAACTAATTTAAGATAAGAGCTCCAATAATTAAGCACGTTTTAATATCAAAGATTGATCTCCAAACCGGTCAAGTAAAACGACCGTTCCATTCTGTTGCTGTGCAAACTCCTGTACTCCACTCAGTGCAGAAAGAATTTGCTCTTGCATTGCAGCATGACTAGAGTATTCTAGGTGGAGATCAATATTTAAAGAGCAGTGCTCATCACTTGGACTAGTGCTTTCTATCTTACTAATTTGCAACGATTCCTTTTTCCCATTAACGTGGATAAAGTCAGCTGTAAAAGTGTTCACCCCTGCATTTCCATCAATACGTCGTTTAAGGAGATCAAACTCAATGTAAGGTATCCCCTCCACCGAAGTTGCTATTGCTTCACCTGACGCAGCAACTACAAGCCATCGTCCTTTTAAAGCAACTAAACCCACTTTTGCTTTCTTAGGCGTAGTGCAGGCACTCATCACCAACATGATGGCCATGAACAAAAAGCAAAAATAAGAAAAATTTTCCATCCTTTTCAGAAGGAATAATCGGCAGCCAATCGAGCTTTGTATTCTGTAATCATCTCTTCCATTACAGCTGCAACCGGTTTAATCTCGGAGATATAAGCCGAAGCTTGTCCGATTTCTAACTGTCCTTCTACCAGATTGCCTTCAAACATACCCAACTTTGCACGACCTTTTCCAAGTAGTTCTTTCAGTTCTTCAGCAGATGCACCACGATTTTCTGCCTCTTCTACCTGAGTAGTAAAAGGTCCTACCACCATACGTGTAGGAGCTAGCTTTTTAAGTAACAACTTTGTATCACCTTCACCGGCTTGAATACACATTTCTTTAAAAGCAGTGCTGCAAGAGCTTTCCTCTGTCAACGCAAAGCGAGTACCGACTTGTACACCATCCGCACCAAGCGTCATTGCAGCAAGCATCGAAGCACCTGAAGCAATACCACCCGCAGCTAATAAGGGCAGAGAGGTAGCCTTACGCACGGCAGGAATCAAACAAAGCGTGGTCGTTTCCTCACGACCATTGTGACCACCTGCTTCAAAACCTTCAGCAACGACCGCATCTACTCCGGCAGCTTCGCATTTCGCAGCAAACTTAGAGCTACTTACTACATGTGCCACTAAAATGCCATGCTTCTGCAAAAAAGAAGTCCAAGCTTTAGGGTTTCCTGCAGAAGTGAAAACTACTTTAACCTCTTCTTCCACTAATATATTCATGATGTCTTCCACATTTGGATACATTAATGGTACATTTACTCCAAACACGCAACCTTCTGCAACGGCTGCTTTGCATTTTTGAATATGTTCGCGCAAAGCATCGGGATGCAAACTTCCGGCACCAATTAGTCCTAATCCCCCTGCATTACTTACTGCAGAGGCTAAACGCCAACCGCTACACCAAACCATACCTCCTGCAATGACAGGATATTTTATACCAAAAAGTTGGCAAATTCGATTACTCATAAAAAAAAGGTATTAACAAGCTTTGAAACTCATATCCAGACCTTTCACCGAATGAGTTAATGCACCCACCGATATAAAGTCGACTCCACACTCAGCATAGCTGCGTAACGTATCGAAAGTGATACCCCCACTCGATTCTATTTCGCACTGCCCATTAATCATCTCCACAGCCTTCTTTGTATCTTCTGTTGTAAAGTTATCGAGCATGATGCGGTCTACTCCGCCATGATTCAAAGCTTCAAGTAGTTCCTCGAAATTACGCACTTCGAGTTCTATTTTCAGATCTTTCCCTTTCTCTTTGCAATATTTTTGCGCACCTTCAATAGCAGCAGTAATGCCTCCTGCAAAATCCACATGATTGTCTTTTAGCAAGATCATATCGAAAAGACCAATACGGTGATTTACTCCACCACCAATCTTCACAGCAGCCTTTTCAAGCATACGTAGTCCGGGTGTTGTTTTTCGAGTATCTAATACACGGGTTTTTGTACCTTGCAATGCATTTACATACTTACGAGTCATGGTGGCTATGCCGCTCATGCGCTGCATCACATTGAGCATCAGGCGCTCTGTTTGTAGCAAACTTTGTACTTTTCCGGTTACGATCATTGCTACATCGCCGGGTTTCACTTGCGAGCCATCCTGAATAAAGACTTCTACTTTAAGCTCCGGATCAAAGCGATGGAATACCTCTTTTGCAATTTCAATACCGGCTAATACTCCAGCTTCTTTTATTAATAATTTCTGTTTACCCATTGCGGTAGCGGGAATAGAAGACAAAGTGGTATGATCACCATCGCCGATATCTTCCGAGAAAGCGAGGTCTATAAGGCGATCAATTAGTTCACTGGGTTGAATAAGTTGATACATATTTTGTGCGAATAAACGATTTAATAATTTATTATTTCAGCACAAAGATAACAATAAATAGATAAATAGGGGGCGCCTTTGCTAGAAAATTAGTACATTTGTGACGTTTTTTTAGAAATACAGCACATGAAAGTACTCTTGCTCGTTGTTGGACGAACCGTAGAAAAGCACTATATTACGGCCATCAACGATTATATCGACCGCACAAAACACTTCTTAAATTTCGATATGGAGGTGATTCCCGAATTGCGTAATACCAAAAACCTAAGTATGGATCAACAACGCGATAAGGAAGGAGAACTCATTCTAAAATCGTTGCAATCGGCTGACGTAGTAGTGCTTCTGGATGAATACGGAAAAGAAATGCGTAGCCTCGACTTTTCGGAGTGGATGCAGAAGAAGATGAACCATGTAACCAATCGATTAGTGTTTATCATCGGAGGCCCCTATGGATTCTCCCCTGCAGTATATAGTCGTGCCGATGAAAAAATATCCCTTTCAAAAATGACTTTCTCGCATCAAATG
>JAGPIY010000178.1 GCA_018054715.1 Bacteroidaceae bacterium | reverse complement strand
GGAATAGACTGCGCAATGTACAAGAAGAAAAAAGTACTGAGATTAGCTGCTTTCTGATTTTTATTTTCTGAGTTAGTGGTCATTCTTTTATTTCCTGTATTTTATAGCGTGATGGAAAGACTAGTACCGAACGTAAGAGGCTTCCCTTTCTGTCCCCAATTGCTAGTCGCTTCAAAATAATAAACGAGATAATCCTTATCCGTTAAGTTCTTACCCCAAACCTCCCAAGTGAAGATCCCTTTAGTAGCAGACACTTTTGCATTCAGCAAGCCGTAATATCCTTGTGAAACAGCATTAGTTTCAGTCCAGTAAGTTGTTCCCGTACCCACATAATTAGCGCTAAAAGTAAGTTTATCAATACACGAAACAGGTTTGATAAACGTATAATCCGCACTAATTGAAAGCGTTTGTGCAGGTACTAATGGCAAATGATTACCCGCATAGCTCACCGTTGCACTCTTGCGATATTCCTTAAAGCTAGCATACGTATATCCATAATTCACCTGCATCGAGAAGTTCTTAAACGGAGTAGCATGTACGCTAGCTTCCACCCCTTTGCTGTCCGAATGTCCTGCATTTTTAAGCATCGATCCCGTCTTTGAAGCTAAAGCCTGATAAATCTGTTGATCTTTCCAGTCGATGTAAAACAAGCAAACCTCCGCTTGAATACGATTTCCCCAGAAAGAAGCCTTCGAGCCCACCTCATAGTTCCAGCTATATTCCGGTTTAAACGAGCGATCGTCCTCCGTGTCGAAAGACGTATTGAATCCTCCCGTTTTATATCCCCTTGTGGCACTAGCGTATAGCGTCTGTTGCGTAGGAAGAGCATATTGAAAAGTCACCTTTGGCGTAATTTGCGAGAAATGCAAGTCATCCTTGAACCCATCTGTTTGTGTGCGAACCTCATTTGCATCCTTGTAAGCAAAATAATCCGAGCTAGCCTTCTCAAAGTCGTAACGAACACCCAAGTTCACCGATAAATTCTCGATCAGGAAATCCTCGAAACTCGACTGGTGATAGAATGCAATACCATAGGTAGGCGTATCGTACGTCTTGTATGTACTGTATCCCGACTTAAAATAATCCATTGCAACCGTCTTATCAATGCCCTGCCAAAAAGCAAAAGCCCCCATAAGCCATTGGTAAGAACCCTTGCATACCGACTTGAAGTTAAACTCTTGTGAGTACATCCTCTGGTTTACCTTCTGCACTACATAATATTTCTTTTCCTCAGTGAAATCCTGATCAATCCCCTGCTTGTCGGTTAGAAATTGAAACGAACTTTGACTGTTGAACTCAAAAAACGCCGATTTATATTTCAAGCTAAGTCCCGAAGTAGAAAGTAAGCGGCGATATAAATTATTCTCATTATAATCCACCGCACCCACTGTGCCCTTAACTGCGTTATACAATCCATAAGGATATCCCCCCTGATCCGAATAGTCGAGCGTACTGCTCACCTTCATCTTCCAAGCAGGAGTTATATTCCATTCAAAAGCCGCATGTCCCGAAGCCACATCCATCTTATCGTCCTTCTCTTGTGTATACAGGTTCGTGAAATATCCATCATTATGGCGATACTTACCCGAAATAGAGAAACCCATATCTTCATTCAACCTCGTATAATTCGAAAGAGAAACATCCTTTTCGCCATAATTACCGGCTCCCACCTTAAAAGTAGTACCTTGATAGGTGAGAGGCGATTTGGTGTAAATATTGATAATGCCTCCAATCGTGTTGCGACCATACAAAGTACCCTGTGGTCCGCGTAATATCTCAATCTGGCTGATATTGGAAAGATCTATATCGAAAGCCGAGTTCTCAAAATGAGGAATCCCGTCTACATACAGCCCAACCGATGGTGCATTAATCTTCGATCCGATGCCGCGAATATAAATTGGCGACGTCTGCTTCGACCCATAGTCCGGCATGTAGAAGTTGGGAATATAACTACTAAAATCCTTAAGACTTATAATTTCGTGGTCTTTTACCAAGTTCTCATTAAGTACAGACATCGAGATCGGTGTCTGTTTGTCGCTGTGATTTTGTTTAAAGTCGACCACCGTAACTTCGTTCAATTCAATTTGTTTACCCGAGATAGAATCCGCATCTTCGCCAAACGCAACAAGAGGAAAAAAGAGTACTAAAAGTAGTATTTTGTGCATATCTTTAATTTTTCTGCAAAGTACGTGTTTTTATCCCATTCCCGCAATCCTCATTTATTAGGATTTTATGTTCAATAGCAGAAAACCAGATTATTACTTGAGTTAAACATTACGGTACAAAGATACAAAAAAGTCACAAAATAGTTTGGCTATTTCTCTAATTATTGCAACTGGAGAGTAAAGAATGAATAATTCGTAATTGAGAAGTTACTTGTCAAAAAGAAAGTAAAACAAAAAAGGCCTAATTCATTTGAGAATTAGACCTGCTTTCTGTCGGAATGAGGCGATTCGAACGCCCGACCCCTACGTCCCGAACGTAGTGCGCTACCAACTGCGCTACATTCCGTTGTAGCTGTTTTTGCGGGTGCAAAGATACTTTTTTTTTCTTAAAGCTCGAAATATTTAATCTAAATTCTTTGATTCAGCCTGCTTTTTTTCATTTTTAAGAAGAAAAGTTAGCCATAAATTTGTGGGATTGCAAAAATGTTGTACCTTTGCACCCGCAAACGAATTAAAAGCGATTGCAAACAACATGTTGGTGCCATAGCTCAGTTGGTAGAGCAAAGGACTGAAAATCCTTGTGTCCCCGGTTCGATTCCTGGTGGCACCACTTAAATAAAAAAATCCCCGATAAGAATATTATCAGGGATTTTTTTATTGAGTAGGGAGTGGCTTTTTTCACTTTTTGATTTGTGAAGTTTAAGAATATTCAAAAAAGCGATAAAATGAATATATTTTTAGTGCAACATCAAAATAAAATTGTATCTTTGCAGCCAATATGGCCTCCCACGCTTCTCACTTGAACAGCGCACCTGGGGAGGCCTTCGAGTTTTTATATTTCAAAGTGCCGACAAAGAACTTGCAACGACTTACAAAAAGAAGAGACTACCCAAGAAACTACCCAATAGACTACCCAAAAGTTATCAGATGTTCAAGCACAGATTTTGAATTATTTGAAAAATCATCCTTATGAAAAAGTAAGGATTATGACCCCAAGCCAGATCTATCTATTGCCTTTTTTAAGAGGGTGTAAAACAAGTTGCATTTTGCAGCACATGGACATACAGTAGCCGAAATGATTTACGAAAGAGTCGATGCCGACAACCCCTTTATGGGACTAACCACTTTTTCCGGTGAAATAGGCTTATTGGGATACTATTAAAGATTTAAGTAAGAAAACGAATAGAGGACTGACGAAAAGAAGTAATTTTTTTCTTTAAATTATTTCATCCTTTCTGCTTTTTTTAAATAAAAATAATACCTTTGCGTGTAACATCTATTATGTGCACAAATAATGAGTAAAGATTTAACTATTTCAAATATAGAGAGACAGAATGTCTTAAATAATAGAATTGCTATTGAGACTATTTCCCAGAGGCTTGATTTCTCGGGCATGTTATTCGAAAGTGAGTATCGATTTACGAAGTCAATGGTTGCAGACTTTTATGAAGTCGATGAAAGAACTATAGAAAGATATATCGAAAAATATTCTGAGGAATTATCTCATAATGGATATATTTTAATTAAAGGTAAAAAGCTGAAAGACTTAAAGTTTCAATTTGCTCACGTCATTAATGTCGGGAGCAAAACGACTCAACTAGGCTTGTTCAATTTCAGAGCATTTCTCAATATCGGAATGTTGTTGACAGAGAGTGAAAAAGCAAAATTAGTACGTAGCCAAATACTTGATATTGTAATATCTACGATAAACGATAAAACAGGTGGTGGCACAAAATATGTTAATCGACGAGATCTTCACTATTTGCCTGCTGCCATTGCTGAAGAGAACTATCGTAAGAATTTAACTTCAGCCATAAATAATTGCGTTGAGGGGCATCATACCATGAAGTATGCTCAGATAACGGATCAAATATATAAAGCTGTATTTAAAGAAAATGCTAGAGAATATCGTAAAATCCTTAATCTTGATTTTGCGGATAATGTACGACAT
>JAGPIY010000177.1 GCA_018054715.1 Bacteroidaceae bacterium | reverse complement strand
AATTCATTACTACTCCTTTACTAGCAGTGATAAAGATAATACAGATCAAGCAAAGTATTGCTGTATGCCCTGCCATGATGTTGGCAAATAGACGAATCATCAACGCAAAAGGCTTGATGAATACACCTATTATTTCAATAGGAATCATAATAGGCTTGATTGCCAAAGGAACATGAGGCCATACAATGTCCTTATAATATTCCTTCGTTCCAAAAACATTCGTGATGATGAAAGTGCACACGGCTAGTGCAAAGGTAATGGTGATATTTCCCGTTACGTTTGCTCCACCGGGAAAAATAGGAACCAATCCCAATATATTATTGAAGAAGATAAAGAAGAACGCAGTTAATAAATAAGGAGCGAACTTTTTATATTTTGGTCCGATACATGCTTTTATCACATTATCGTTAATGTCCATGATGAACATCTCCATAAAGCCGATGAAACCTCTGGGAGCAACGTGCGGATTGCGTTTGCCCCAACGTGCACAGCTGACTATTGATACAACCAATAACAGACTAGAAATCAATATACCACAAGCTGTTTTGCTCAATGAAAGGTTTAATGGTCGTAGCTCTTCTCCTTTTGCATTTTTCTCCACTATTTTGCCTTCATTAGCACCTCTTGTTTTACTGATATAAAATCCTTGGTAGCTGCCATCGGGTGAATGATGAAATTCCGAGGAAAGAAAAGTATGCCATTGTCCGTCAGCTCCATGTAGGATGATAGGCAGCGGAATTACAATCTCGGTTTCTCCCCATGTTGTGATATGCCATTCATACGCATCTTCGATGTGGCCGAAAACGATTTCTTTTACATTTACCGTTTTCTCTTCTTTTTTCGAAGCTTCGCGAGCTTGTAAACTACTACTAGATACTAGCAGGAGAGCTAGTAGAAGGGGTAGATAAATTCGTATCTTGTTCATCTTTCTCTGTTTTTTCTTGTTTCGTTTCCATTGCTTTACGAATCTCTTCCAATGCCTTTCGACTCTTTTCAAACCAGAAAAACACGCGCATTTCCCATACTAGATACACCAAATAAAATGCAGCAAATGAGCCAATCCATGCAAGCATTTGGTCGGGTAGTAGAAATATGTAAATTACGGCAATTCCGAGTAGAAAAAGAATTTTTAGTACACGTAATAATAAGTAAATGGTAACTAATTGCTTCTCTGAATTCTGTAAGGCACTCTTTAAACGATAAATAAAAGTGTAACCCCATGCGGTGAAAACCACCGGAAGCGGAATCATCCAAGAGAGGAAGTTCGGTGTAGGCCACTTTTGGAACACATAAAACCCCATTAAGGTGAGCAATACATTGACCAACAACAGTATTGTAATGGGATATGCTACTTTGATCGTTTTATTCATTGTACGCAAACTGCTATTTCGTTATCGTTTACCTCCACGAATCCTCCCTCTATTGGGAACGTCTTCTCGCCGACTTCCTGTCGCACTACAATATTGCCGGCTTGAAGAGCAGAAATCAAAGCAGCATGATCTTCCAACACTGTAAATGAGCCCATCACGCCAGGAAAAGTAGCAAGCGAGATTTCGCCACTAAAAATTGTTCCTTCGGGAGATAATATATCTAACTTCATATTGTTATTCTAAAAGATATTCTACTTTTCTTCGGTGGTTATTTCGCTTGAGCAAGTAGCTTGTTTCCTTTTTCAATGGCATCTTCAATAGTACCTACATTCAAGAAAGCTTGTTCGGGAAGATGATCTACCTCACCGTCCATAATCATGTTAAAACCTTTAATGGTATCTTCAATAGAAACTATTACGCCCGACAGGCCTGTAAATTGTTCGGCCACAGTGAAAGGTTGCGAAAGGAAACGTTGCACACGACGTGCACGGTTTACCAACGTACGATCTTCATCGGACAGTTCCTCCATACCTAATATTGAAATGATATCTTGCAATTCTTTATTACGTTGTAGTGTCCGTTTTACACGTTGAGCGGTTTCATAGTGAGCAGTACCTACTACCAAAGGGTCGAGGATACGTGAAGTAGAATCGAGTGGATCAACAGCCGGATAAATACCAAGCTCCGTAATTTTACGACTTAGTACAGTCGTTGCATCAAGGTGCGAGAATGTAGTGGCAGGTGCAGGGTCAGTTAAGTCATCAGCCGGCACATATACTGCTTGCACAGAAGTGATAGAACCATTCTTTGTAGAAGTAATACGTTCTTGCATTTGACCCATCTCGGTAGCCAGTGTTGGTTGATAACCTACTGCTGAAGGCATACGGCCTAACAATGCTGAAACCTCAGATCCGGCCTGAGTAAAACGGAAAATATTATCGATAAAGAGTAGAATATCTTTCTTTTCGCCCGTTTCAACTCCACTGTCGCGAAAGCTTTCTGCTACGGTAAGTCCGGAAAGAGCCACTGAAGCACGTGCACCGGGAGGTTCATTCATCTGACCGTACACTAAAGTAGCTTGCGATTTTTTCAATTCCTCGTAATCAATTTTCGAAAGGTCCCAATTGCCTTTCTCCATCTCCTTTTTAAATTCCTCGCCGTAACGAATTACACCCGATTCAATCATCTCACGAAGTAGGTCATTTCCTTCACGGGTGCGCTCTCCTACTCCGGCAAAAACTGAAAAACCATTGCCATGTTTAGCAATGTTATTGATAAGTTCCATGATAAGTACAGTTTTGCCAACACCGGCTCCACCAAAAAGTCCGATCTTACCACCTTTGGCATAAGGTTCAAGTAAGTCGATGACTTTAATACCAGTATAAAGAACTTCACGAGAGGTTGTTAAATCTTCGAATTTAGGAGGCTCACGGTGAATAGGATATGAACCAGTTCTATCAAGGTCGCTCATGCCGTCTACAGCATCGCCGATTACATTCATCAATCGGCCTTTTACTTGTTCCCCTACCGGCATTTGAATAGGCGATCCCAGTGGAGCGACTTTCAGCCCTCGCTGCAAACCATCGGTCGAATCCATTGACACACAGCGCACAGTGCTTTCGCCAATGTGCTGTTGCACTTCTATAATAAGCTGTTTGCCGTCTTTTCGTGCGATCGACATGGCATCGTGAATACGCGGCAGGTCGTTTTTCCCTTTAGCACTCTCAAAATACACATCGACAACCGGGCCGATAACCTGAGAGATTTTTCCTGTTAACTGTGGCATAATGCTATTTCGTTTTATTTAATCTTTCTATTTTTTCTGCCACAAAGATAGTTTTTTTTTCTGAATAACTTTCGAATTTTTTCTGCTTTTTCTTTAGATTTACTACTTTTGCACCACTTTAACACGAAATTCAACGAATTTATGGTATACATTTTACAAGCAAATGAGGCTGATTCTATGATAATAAATCAGTTAGCGTGGCAGATATTTCCAGAGACTTATTGCGAAATCTTAACACCGTCACAAATCGATTATATGATGGAGTGGATGTATTCAGTTTCTTCACTCACTCAGCAAATGGCTCAAGGTCATCGCTACTTTCTGCTTTGTGAGTTGAATAGTGAAGGTCGTCGTAAACCTTGCGGATACGTTTCCATTGAGCAGGAAGCTCCGCAACTTTGGCATTTACAAAAAATCTATGTGCTTCCTGAAAAACAAGGATTAGGTTATGGAGCAGCCCTCTTTCGGCATGCAGTGGCCTATATAAAAGAGCTCAATACCACAAAAGTACGTTCCGGTGAAACGGCTGCGCCTTGTGGTATTGAGCTAAATGTGAATCGCAATAATCGTGCCCGCTTATTTTATGAACGAATGGGCATGCACATCGTGCGTCAAGGGAATTTCCCCATTGGGGAAGGTTTCTTTATGCAAGATTATATTATGCGATTGGATGTGTAGTGTGTCGTTTATTGGTGTTGCTCACGCAATAAGTCGTTTACTGTTTTTACAGGGTTGAAAGTGCCTAATGAAACTTCTACAAAAATGGTATTCCAATCACTCATCGCACCGTTCCAAAGTCCGGGAAGTTCAAGTGCTTTAAGCTCCCGCCCATTCTTCGATTTATACGAAATGAAGCCGGTTGATTTATCGACAAATTTGGCGAGATCAAACTTTTGTCCTTTGTAATCTTTTACAGCGCAAACTAAATCTACCGGATTGAAGTGCGTACCCTTTTCAAACATTGATTTAT
>JAGPIY010000029.1 GCA_018054715.1 Bacteroidaceae bacterium | reverse complement strand
AGATGCTTTCTCCTTCCTTTTGCATCTGAGTAGATATTGTAATGATCTGATCGTAGACTTTTAACTTTTTGGTCAATCGTTTAATCCGATTTGGTCTATTCTGCAAGATAGAGGCGAAAGAGAAATGAAAGAAAGCAATTTTTGCGATCTTTGTTTTTTTCAGAAAAGAGCCATAGCTACAATCGAAATCAATCACTAAATCGTTTTTTATAGTGAGTTTATCTAAGTTGTACTGCATTTGCAATCGGTGCAAAGGAGTTAAAATCACCTCGTTCCAAATCTTTTTACAGAGAGGCAGTTTATGTGTGACTTTTTCTTTGCGATATTTTGTGAGATGGCTATTACTTACTAGATACACCACACGTACTTTAGAAGGTATGCGATCTAAAAACACTTCTAGCTCATCCATTTTAGTGCCGATAGCCAATGTGAGCTCAAACTCTTTATCGTTGAAATTCTTAAGATATTCCAACATCACAGTATCAATACCTCCGTCTAAGAAACGACTTATTAGAAATAAAATGCGTGTTTTCATGAATGTAATGTGGAAAAGTTGAAAAATTTGTCGAATTCATAGAGCAAAACACTCCAGAATCCATTTTTACCATAATACTCTGTATGCGCTTTTAAAAGAATTTCTTTTTGCGCTCGATCCATTGTGTTTTGTTTCTTCAATCGTTTCAGTGTACGCCCACCAATTACTTTTTTTTGATAGCAGGTGAGTTGTAAGTTATTTATAATTGTGCGCATTATTCTTCCTCCTTCCGTAAAATACAGTCCGTCTTTTTCGGCTTGAGGAGATACTTTCAGAAGATGTTGGCGAAAATAGTTTAATTTTTTAAAATGTTTGATCACGCTTCCTTGTTGGCAAATTCCGATCCAAAAGAGCCAGTCTCCACAGTATCTAAACTGTTGAAAATCATAGCTTATCTTGTCGTAACAATGCTTTTTGAATACTACCATGCTAGCGTTGTATATTTCGTTTTTCCAAAGAAGATGTTTTTTTAGAAACTCTTTTGAAGAGAATACCTTTATTGGTGGATCATTCTTTTGAAAATGATCCCAATCCATAGAGCAGATTGGGTTGCTTTGTGCATCTATCATCTGCGATCCGGTGTAAGTAAGTACGGCATCCGAATTCTCTGAAAATGCTTTTATACAACTTTCCAAGAAAGAAGAATCAGCATAATCGTCACTTTCTGCGATCCAAATATATTCACCTGTTGCTAGGTGCAGTCCCTTATCCCATTGAAGAAATGTACTACCACTGTTTTGCTCATTTAAAATCATAGAGGTTACTTTAGGGTGATTTTTATAGCTGAGCAGTATTTCACAGCTAGCATCTGTAGAGCAATCGTCTAACAAGATTATTTCAAAATCTTGATAGGTCTGTTCTAAGACACTTTCTATACGCTGTTTTAAATAGGGCGCATGGTTGTAATTTGGAATAATGACGCTAACTTTGGGCATTTTTTATTAATTTGAAATATTCTCCTCCTTCTAGTCTATAAGAAACAGAATTATAACTTCTTTGCAGAGCAAAAATACTATAAAAAAGAATGCAAACCAATAAAAGAGGTTACTTATTTCCCTTTTACTATTCTTTTAATTTCGGAAAGCTTGTTCAGTGCTTCAAGTGGGGTAAGGTTGTTTACATCCAGTTGAAGAATTTCATCGCGTATTTGAGAGAGAATAGGATCGTCGAGCTGAAAGAAGCTAAGTTGCACTCCTTCATACCCTTTTCCTACTGCAGATACACCTTTACTGAGGCCTTCTTTAGCCTGCCCTGCCTCTAGTAAGGCTAGAATGTCGTTTGCTCGTTTAACGATACTGCGTGGCATACCTGCCATTTTAGCTACGTGAATACCAAAAGAATGTTCTGACCCTCCGTGCTCAAGCTTGCGAAGGAAAACCACTTTGTTGTTTACTTCACGTACTGAAACATTGTAATTGTGGATCCGAGAAAACGATTTCTCCATCTCATTGAGTTCGTGATAGTGTGTAGCAAAGAGCGTTCTGGCTTGAGCCTTTGGGTGTTCATGCAAATATTCTACGATAGCCCAAGCAATAGAAATTCCATCGTAAGTACTTGTACCACGTCCCAATTCATCGAATAGAACAAGACTGTGTTCTGTTACATTATTAAGAATATTAGCTGCTTCGCTCATCTCTACCATAAAAGTAGATTCGCCTAATGAGATATTGTCACTAGCTCCTACGCGAGTGAAAATCTTGTCTACAATGCCTATTGATGCACTTTCTGCAGGCACATAACAGCCAATTTGAGCAAGCAAAGTAATGAGAGCTGTTTGTCGTAATAAGGCTGATTTACCAGCCATATTTGGTCCGGTAATCATTAAAATTTGCTGCTTTTGTCGATCTAGCTCTATATCGTTTGAAATATACGATTCGCCTAATGGCATTTGAGTTTCAATTACAGGATGTCGGCCTCCTTTAATGCTTAGAATGTCGTTATTTGTAATAATAGGTCGTGCATAACGATGCTCTGTGGCTATATTCGAAAATGACAAAAGGCAGTCTAGATGTGCCAGTTGAGCTGCATCAATCTGTATCTGTGGAATATATTGGGTAAGTGAAAGAACTAAATCGGTATATAGTTTATTTTCTAGGGCTAGAATTTTATCTTCTGCTCCTAGAATTTTATCTTCATACTCTTTCAATTCTTGCGTAATGTAACGTTCTGCATTAACCAGTGTTTGTTTACGAATCCAGGTTTCCGGTACTTTCTCTTTATGTGCATTGCGAACTTCGATATAATATCCAAATACGTTGTTATAAGCTATCTTCAGAGACGAAATCCCCGTATTTTCTATTTCGCGTTTTTGAATTTGCAGTAGGTAATCTTTTCCGGAATAAGCAATTCGCCTTAACTCATCAAGCGATTCGTTTACTCCATCTTTAATGACTCCTTGTCTGCCTGCTATAGCAGGTGGATCGTTCTTTATTTCGTGCTCAATTCTGTCACGAATAGATGGGCATACATTTAAAAGTTCGCCAATCCGACGGATACATTCTTCTTTGGCTTCAAGGCAGACTAGTTTGATGGGTTCTAATGCCTTCAAAGCTATTTTAAGTTGTACCACTTCACGAGGAGAAACACGGCCGACCGCTACTTTCGATATGATACGCTCCAGATCACCAATTTGTTGAAGGTTCTCTTCAATAATATCTCGTGCATCGGGTTGTCGGAAAAAATATTCTACTCCGTCTAGTCGGTCGTTAATCAACTTTTCTTCCTTTAATGGAAAAACAATCCATCGACGCATTAAACGTGCTCCCATTGGGCTCACTGTTTTATCGATGACGGTTAATAAACTTTTACCTCCTTCGTTTATACTATCAATAAGTTCTAGGTTGCGTATTGTGAATTTGTCAAGCCGTACAAAGCGATCTTCTTCAATTCGTCGTAAAGCTGTGATATGTTTCGTTTGAGTATGCTGCGTAAGATCGAGATACTGTAAGATAGCTCCTGCAGCACAAGTGCCCAGATGAAGATTTTCAACGCCAAAACCTTTTAAATTAGTGGTCTCGAAATGTTTGAGAAGTCGTTCGTGTGCACTTTGTTCAGTGAAAGCCCAATCTTCAAGTTCATAGGTGAAGAATTTCGTTCCAAAGTTACCTTCAAACATTGGTAGTTTGCCTCGCTCAATTAATACTTCTTTCGGAGAGAAATTGGCAAGGAGTTTATCCATGTATTCTGCAGTACCTTCTGCTACCAGAAATTCTCCGGTTGAGATGTCGAGAAAAGAAAGGCCACAGCCTTGTTTTGCAAAATGGAGGGCAGCTAGAAAATTATTCTCTTTGTAGTTTAAAATATTATCATTGATCGATACGCCCGGTGTAACTAACTCTGTGATACCTCGTTTGACTAGCTTTTTGGTAAGTTTTGGATCTTCCAGTTGGTCGCAAATAGCGACACGTTTTCCGGCTCGAACTAGTTTAGGCAAGTAAGTATCAAGAGCATGGTGAGGGAATCCTGCCATTTCCACCGTCTTTCCCTTTCCGTTCGCACGTCTAGTAAGTGTAATTCCGAGAATCTCTGCTGCAATTACTGCGTCGTTAGAGTATGTTTCGTAAAAGTCTCCACAGCGGAAAAGCAATACAGCATCAGGGTATTTTGCCTTCAGGTCAAGAAATTGCTTCATCATTGGGGTAAGTACGATATCAGACATAGTAACTGGAGTTCGAAATTAATGAATCGGTTTATTATAGTAGGGCAAGCGCTTTGTTTTCAGCTGCTTCCATTATTTCACGCTCGCCGGGAGCTTTATCGTTAATCCCGCAAAGATGAAGGATGCCGTGAATGATTACACGATGCAATTCCTGCTCGTATGCTGAGTTGAATTGTTGGGCATTTGTTTGTACCGTATCGAGGCTTATAAATAAATCGCCGGATATGATATTCCCTTCAGAATAGTCGAAAGTAATAATATCGGTGAAATAATCGTGTTGCAAGTATTCACGGTTTACTTCAAGAATTCGGTCATCATCGCAAAAGATGTAAGCTATATCGCCTATCTTTTTACCATAGGTTGCAGCAACCGATTTAATCCATGCGTTAGTGTCACGACGTTTTAACGAAGGAAATCTGATGCCTTCAGCTTGATAGCTAATCATACTTCTTAATGCTTAATGAGATTCATAAACTCTTCGCGTGTTTTTGCTTGGTTAAAAACACCCGTGAAATCACTTGTAGTAGTGGTTGCATTTTGTTTTTCTACTCCCCGCATTTGCATGCAGAGATGTCCGGCTTCCACTACTACCATAACGCCTAAAGGATTCAAAGCATCCTGAATGCATTGTTTTATTTGCATAGTGAGTCGTTCTTGTACTTGAAGTCGATGAGAGAAAATATCTACCACTCTTGCTATTTTACTCAGTCCGGTGATATATCCGTTAGGGATGTAAGCTACATGCACTTTTCCATAGAAAGGAAGCATGTGATGTTCGCAAAGGCTGTAAAAGTCGATGTCCTTAACAATAACCATTTGCCTATAATCTTCTTTAAATCGAGCTGATAGCAGAACTGCCGCTGGATCTTGTGTATATCCTCGTGTAAGTGTTCGCATCGATTTGGCTACTCTTTTAGGCGTTTTGAGGAGACCCTCACGGCTTGTGTCTTCACCTAATAACTCCAGAACGGCATAAGTATGTTCGCGTAGCAATTGCTGACGTTCTTCTTCGGTTAAGTTTTTAATATCTTCTTTTGTCATTGTTAAAGTTTTTAGAGACTATTGTGCAACAAGAATTTGAGATCGTACAATGCTTACTTCTTGAAATGCTCCTGATTTTTTAATGTGTTGTCTCATTTCATTCGCTGCTTCGCGGTTTGTAAAATCGCCTACTACAACTACCCAGCGTGGAGATACGAAAATAGGGTAGGCTGCTAGTTCCGGAAAATAGATACGTGCTTTGCCGGCAGCTGCAGCTGCTTGTCTTTTTGCATCACGAGTAGCAGGGCCAGAATAAATTTGTATACGATAACCTCCGCTTTGTTTTCGTAAGTTACCGGTAGGTGGTGTTTGTATGGCTGCCTCATGATCGTTTTGTGAGACGGCTGAGTGCGTTGATGTTGGATGTGTTAATGAAGTAGATCGTGCAGATGAGGTTGAGGTTACAGATGAAGTAACCGTTTTAATAGAATGGCTTGTAGCGCTCGAATCTATTCTTTTAACGAGTGTTTCCCCCATTAAGCGCTTTTGCAGGCGCGCATCTTGTTCTATAACAACAGTCCCTTGCCCTTTTACAGGAGCTTCTAGTACACGGGTGATGTTAGATTGAGCATTCGCACCAAGCATGCAAAAGAGAGCGAAAACAGTCAAAAGTAAAATGCGTGGTTTCATACACTCTATTTATGGAAGGATGGATAAGTAATAATAGGATTTTTGAATATAGATAAGATTCCGGATTTTCAGAATCTTATCTATATCATAGAGCTCTTCTTTATGCTTTAAAAGCATCGATGATACCTTTGAAGTCTTCTACTTTCAAAGCAGCGCCACCGATTAGTCCACCATCTACATCAGCTTTAGCAAAAAGTTCTTTTGCATTGCTAGCCTTGCAACTTCCGCCATACAAAATAGAAGTGTTTTCTGCGATTTCTTTGCCATATTTTTCTACGATTGTAGAGCGAATGTAAGCGTGAATTTCTTCTGCTTGTTCTGCAGAGGCTGTTTTGCCTGTACCGATAGCCCAAACGGGTTCGTAAGCAAGTACAATTTTAGAGAAGTCTTCAGCAGAAAGGTCGAACAAAGAACCTGAAAGTTGTGCAAATACTACTTCGTTTTGTTTGCCGGCTTCGCGCTCTTCAAGTACTTCACCAATGCAGAATATAGGAGTTAGGCCATTTGCAAGAGCGAGTTGAACTTTCTCTTTTAGAATTTCTGCAGTTTCTCCATAATAAGCACGACGTTCTGAGTGACCAAGTATTACATATTGAGCACCTGTAGATGCTACCATTGCAGCCGAAACCTCTCCTGTATAAGCACCGGATACTTTGTCTGCACAGTTTTCTGCACCTACGCCGATCTTAGCAGCATCTACTAATGGAGATACAGAAGCAAGGTGAATAAAAGGAGTACAAATTACTACATCACAACCAAGTGTCTCGTTTGCAAGAGCTGCGTTAAGTTCTTTAGCTAATTCGATGCCCTCTTGAAGGGTTTTGTTCATTTTCCAGTTTCCTGCAACAATGTTTTTTCTCATTTTGTTTGTTTTTAAAGAGTTATTATTTAATTTATCTTGTTTGTTTTTTTCTCTTTTGTTTTTACGAGCTCGCTCTATAGGTTGCAGTATTATAAGATCGAATAATAGCATTCCGAGTAATGGACATATATACCACAGCAAAGCGCCTCCAATTTTTTCTTCTATATTATATGGCTTTGGTTGTGTCAGTTGAGGTGAATTCTCTAATCGATTTGCCAAATCATACTCGTTAGGAAGCATTGAATGATGCCATTTATTTAAGATAACGCCGTCTTTCAAAAGCAGCAAACCCGGATTGCTTCGTATCATAGTTAGCAACATTGTGTTATCTCCTTTCAGAAAAGGATAATCAGCTCCTGTACGGTCGCGCCATTTTTTAATAAGTGTTTCGTCGGAAGAAGTGACAGCATAAAAGCCATATCCATTTTCAACACTATAGTCGTAAAGTTCGTTTATAAGATCGATATCGCTTTCGTCTGCAAGTTCTATACGTGGCGTAATAAGTAAGAATAAATATTTATGGCTTAATAATATAGAGTCTGTTACGTCTTCCAATGCGGTTGGCTCCATAAGTGAAAAGTCTAAGAAATCTCCATTCTCATCACCTTTATGCGTCGCTTTCAGAATATCTGTTCCAATTTTATATGGGCGGAAGTCAATACTGGGCAAATGTGTGTGGCAATAAGCCGCGTACAATAAAATATAAATCAGCGTATAAAGTGGTGCTAACGATTGAAAGGCGTGTTTTGCGAATGGAGGCATTCGCATTTTTTCTCGGAAAACAACAATTGCTGCTGCTAGCAGAATCAGGTTTTTAAAAAACGTTTGCCAGTTTGTCAATACCCATGCGTCACCGAAACATCCACAATCACTTACAGGATTGGCTATAGCCAAATATAAGGTGAGTGGGGTCATTATGCACAGAAAAGCTACAGCCAGCAGGCTTGATATCTTTCTACGAATGCCTAATAACAGAGTCGTTCCAATTATAAATTCAAAAGCCAGCAAAGTAAAAGCAACAAAAGTAAAGTAGGCACTGTCTCTTTGCTCACTCATGCCCATTGCAACTGCATAATCCTTTATTTTAAGTGCAGTCCCCTGTGGGTCTACCGCTTTAACGAAGCCCGAAAAAAGAAATACGCCTGCCAATATAAAGCGGCAGGTATTAGTAATAATATTCCAAAATATGTTTTTCCCTTTTTGCGTCACAGTAGATGTTATTCTTTTATTGAACGGTCTCAGTTTCTTTGAGCTTGATGAGGCCAAAAACGGCATAATTAATCATGTCCATATAATTGGCATCAATGCCTTCGCTTGCAAATGTTTTTCCGTTGAGGTTCTCTATTTGTTTGGTGCGTTGCAATTTCATTAAAATCAGATCGGTATATGAGCTAATTCGCATAGCACGCCAGGCTTCGTCATAATCATGATTTTTTGCCTTCATCAGTTCAAGAGCCTCTGTAGCATACCGGTCATAAAGCGCAAGAGCCTCCATAGGAAGCATATCTATTTGTTCTTTATAGCCTTTTGTGAGCTGAATTAGGCCTATAATGCCATAGTTTACAATAGCAATAAATTCGCCTTGAATGTTTTCATCAATCATAGAAATGCCTTTTGTTTCAAGGCTGCGAATGCGATTTGCTTTGATTAAAATTTGGTCGGTTATTGATTCGGGGCGCATAATTCTCCATGCTGCACCATAGTCGTGCAGTTTTTTAGCGAAAAGTTCGCGGCAAGCGGCAATAACCGCCTCGAATTGTTTGTTCGTTTCTTCCATTATTGCAGAGATGCTATTTCGGTACAAAGGTACTAATTTCTTTATAAAAAAGGATGCTTTCTGTTGAAAAATTGCATATAAAAGGCTGAAATAAAAAACCCAAGGCAAACGCCTTGGGTTTTTTGTATACAGATTTAAAAGAAATTCTTTGTGATGTTTTTAAGAGCAACGCAGTATCTGTCCGGGTCTTAGTTTTGTGCTTTTCTTTAGTCCGTTTAGTTGACAAAGTTTATCTACACTAATTCCATTTTCTTTTGCAATGCGATAAAGTGTTTCTCCTTTTTGTACTTTGTGATAAGGATTGCTTTCTGCCATTTCGTTACCCCTTGTATCTCTGCTCTCAGCCACTTCTTCGTTTGGAAGATTACGTGAAACACCTGATCTGTAGGCGTAGAAGTCGCCGGTAACATCTTGGTTTGGAAAATCGAAAAGTAGTTGGGGGTTAAGTGCTTGTCCAAGGAAACGAGTTTCAAAATGAAGATGTGATCCTGTAGAACGGCCTGTATTACCTCCCAATCCAATAGGTTGACCTGAAGCTACTTCTTCATTGGGCTCTACAAGCCATTTAGAAAGGTGACCATAAATTGTTTCCAGTCCATTTGAATGACGAATCACTACATAGTTTCCGTAACCGGCAGCTTCGTATTTAACTACACGTACCTTACCTTCGAAAGCGGCATAAATAGTGTCTCCTATATTTACTTTTACATCAAGCCCATTGTGGCGACGTCCCCAACGTGGTCCAAATAGAGAGGTAATTTTACGGCTGGTGGTGGGCATAGAAAAACCGCGCAAATCAATATTGAAATGCTCGGGTACTGCTGTATTATTATGTCCATGTACGTGGTTGTTATCCCAAGAAGAATATAGACCAAATCCATCAGAGTTTACATTCTCTTTTTTTATTTGATTCTTTAATGCTAATTCATCTATAGCTTTTAATTTGGTATTAACGGGCGCTTGACGTGCGATGAGATCTTGAGCCGAAAGGCTGGTAAGACTCGCAATCATCAGTATGGCTAAAAATGTGCTTGCTTTTTTAAAATTCATGCGGCGATATCTTTAGTTTAAAAGTAATTTTTTTATTCGATGTTTTCAAAGATAGGCATTTTTATTGGATTTGCCTTGAATGCATTAACATCTTTTTAGAATTATGGTTATGTAAATTCTATGCAAAAAGCTCCCAAATTGCTTGTTACTAGCTGTCATGGGACTTTATGTGTTCTGCAACATGTTTCTCTGGATTAACACGATATAGTTTTGATTTAACAATTGCGAACCATCCGGCTAAAGTGATTCCTTTTGCTATACTACTAAGGGTTATAGCCCACCAAATTCCTTCAACTCCCATGTGTTGGCAGAGTAGCCAACTTAATGGAATTCGGGCATAATTTAAAACAATACTTGTTAGTGCGGGAGGAATAGTGCGTCCTATTCCATAGAATACTCCTTGTGTACTAATCTCAAGCATCATGAAGAGTTGTGAATACCCGGCGATATGCAAATAGATTCCTCCGGCTTTAGCTGCTTCTTCCTCGGGCACAAAAAGTCCGAAAATATTAGATCCGAATGCGATAAAGCATACTGTTATAATTCCTCCTACTATGCCGCTCATCCAGAGGGTAGTAGTCCATGCTTTTATCACGCGGTGCATTTTGTTTGCCGCAAAATTCTGTGAGATGAAAGCACTTAATGCAGTCGATAAACCTTGTGCAGTGGTCCATGTAATTGCTTCAATCTGTCCTCCTGTAGCTAGTGCCATCACCCCCAAATGGCCACCACTGCGTGCTGCCTGAGAACTTAGAAAGAGACTTACGAAGGAAAAAAGAGTGTTGAAAGTAGCTACAGGTGCACCTAATTTTAAAATGCGTTTTGTCTCTTTCAATTTTAGTTTGCAAAATAAAGGGAATCCATTTAATAAAGGAGATTTCCATTTAACGTGGTAAATAAAGAGAGTCAAAACGACCATCTGGCTTAGCACAGTAGCCCAAGCAGCTCCATTGATTCCGTATTTAAAAACGTAAATAAAAATTGGATCAAGAAAAATATTTAATCCGAGCCCAATGCCGCTAATATAAAAAGGGATGGTGCTTCGTCCTGCTGCGTTATAGATTCCTGTAAAAGCTAGACTCAGGAATACAAACGGAAACCCCATTGATATGATTTGTAAATAGCAGCTTGAACGAAGAGTGATTGTTTCGTTCATTTGGAAGAGTGACATCCATGTATGTGCACCCAATCCCAATAGTGCTGCCCATCCTACTGCAATATATAAAGCAAGAGTGATATTGTGAGAAGCAAAACTTTTTGCAGCCTTTTCATCGTAAGCTCCGATCGATTGCCCGACGCTTACCTCAGCTCCGACTTTTGTAAGTAATGCGATGGATGAGGTAGTCCAAACTAACATTCCTACAGCTCCAACTGCTGCCGATGCGGGGCTTCCTAGTCTTCCTACCCAGGCCATATCAGTTAGGCTATAAGCCATCTGTATAAATGAGCTGGCCATAATAGGCAAAGCTAATTTAAAGAGTTGCTCTCCGATGCGGCCTTGGGTTAAATCTTTTGTTCCTTGCATAAATAATATAAAACTCTGTTTTGTCAAGAGTTTCTAGTATGGGTGCAAAGATACTACTTTTTTCAGCAAAATTGGCAATTAAAACCTCTTTACTGAATAGTCTCACTCAATATTGGGTTAAAAGTAATATCCCATTCCGAGTCTAAAATCAAAGAAAAAGGCACCGTAACGATCAGAGGAAGTCGTTTTTATAAAGTCTTTTTTGGGGAAGAAACTTTGAGTTACTCCTGATTCTAGCGTAACTGCAAAATGTTTTGAAGTCATTATCTCAATGCCTGCATGAAGGTTTGCTCCCCAACCTGAGCTGTTATTGCTGCTCTTAGAATCTTCATATATACTTGCAAGATCCTTTGATAGATAACTATAGCCCACGCCGGAGCGTAGTTTAAAACAAAAAACGCTGTAACAATATCGGTATACAATCTGTGGGGCAAGATATTGGATGGTAAAATGATAGTCGCTTAATCTGCTGCCATTTTCAATATTATGATAGCCAAGCTCTGCACCGTTGTATGAGTAAATAATTCCTGCAGACCATGATTTTTTAAGTGCATGCTCGTACATTAAATTAATAGAAGCTCCACTAAAAGGGCTGTCGTTACCATATTCCGCAGTGCGTACATCGCTTACTATAGAACTAAATCCTAAATTGAGTGTGAGTTCATTCTTCATATACTTTTTTGGAGGGATTCGTCCCATCACTGCAGGTGTATGACTCAGTTTCGTTTTCGTCTTTCCGTCTATTATCACAGTGTCTTTTTTTGTTTCACCACGTGCTATTAAGCAACGCGCATTCTCAAAGCACCAAGGAATGGCTTCGGTTTTTGCGATTTGATATTTTGACGAGCAACTGGTAGTGCACAATACTACTATTGCAAAGAGAGATATGAAAGTCAAATTAATAATTAGGCGTATACATTTCTTCATAAGGCGGATACATTTTTATATTCTTCATATTGGATGTTAAGGGATAGCAAAGGCAAAATGCGTTTAGGCGACTTAATTCTTTAGGTGACATGTCAATATCAAATCGACGCATTATTTTGTAACCTTCTTGCACTTCTTTCCATGAATAGTGTGCTAGTGTATCCACGCTTATCAAAAAAATAACCACGCTGTCACTATTGTTGTTCCATTTATTGTCTTTTTTTATAATAAGTTCTGGATTCTTGTAAGCTTCCAAATAAGATAGTTCCGGTGTTTGTGCCGGTAGTGTAGTATCGTTTCCTGGACGGTAAAATACTGCGAATCGTTCAACGGAATCGCTCAAAAGTCGAACTCTAACTACTGCTGTGTTTAAGTCAATCACAGTATCTGCACAGCTGCATCCTAAAATAGTTAGCATAAAAAGCCATACTAATTTTCTCATAAATTCATTAGTTGTACATTATTTTATTAGACGGATTTACATTAATTGGTTAGTAAATTAAGTCTTTTTTTATTCTTATTTTCTAGAATATCCAATTAATACTGTAAAGTAAATGAAAGAAGATGATAAATAACGAAAAAGTCTAAAATATTAATAAAAATTATACTATATAGCAAGGAGAATGTTATAATGAAGACTTCTTTGCTTGCACAGTTTGTTTTACATGCTCAAATCAGGTAAAGACACTGTGCTTTATGTTTTTAAATTTGCCGTGCATGAAATAAAATTTGTTGCTTATGTTTTTAAAAAAGATGCTTATGTTTTGCTCGAGAGATGCTTATGTTTGCTTGGGAAGATGCTTATGTTTTTGTAATTTGATGCTATCCTTTTTTCGGCTCGAATTCTTGAGTTTGCGTTTCTGAATTCTGTTCTTTCTTTGTTTAGCTGTATCTTGTTCTCGTATTTTTCTAAAAAGTCCTATAAAACCGCATAAAAAGCTGTAAAAAGGCTTTCCCGAAAACATCTTTCATCTTTCAGCTTTCCTTGTAATCTGCTGATATACAATGCAAAACCGCTGAATGGTTGAGTGCAACCCTTCAGGAACCTTTCAGAAAAAATTCTATAAATTCTCAAATACGCCATAGTGGCTTCAAATTTCTTGTTTTGGCAAGTGTTGCCGGCTGAAAGCTTCCTGAACCTTTTTTTGTCAACCCTTCAGGCTTTATCATTCTGTTATACTACTTGTTAACCCCTAATCCTGAAGGCTGAAACATCTTTTCCGGAATTCCTGATTTTAGTCCCTCGATGTACTCGAATTCTACTTGATGCCGTGAAATTTGATGCATCGAAATTCCGCCCCCCCCCCCCTTTTTTTTTTTATTCCCCCTTTATTTTCTGTCCGTTCTTTGCCGTCCCTTCTCGTAAATTTCATTTATTTTCCCCTAAATCTTTTCGTACTTTGTCCCGGCTTTATGCCACCTTCCTTCCAATCTGCTCTCCCTTCCCTTTCTCCGGAGCTTTTTTCTTCTTCTTTCTTTTCTCTTTTCCCTGGCTTTTGGGGCAAAACGTCCTTCTCTTCTTCTTTCTTTTCTTCGCGCGCGCATCTGATTAATAATGTGTCTTGCTTCCTCCTCTGTCTTTGTTTTGCCTTGTTCTTCATTTCTTAAAAAAAAACTTCCGCCTGTAAGTGGTTTTCTTTTAGCCCTTTATGCCCGTTCGGTTATTTTCCTTTAAAAAAAGTCCAGTATAAATTTGGATGGTATACAAAAAGTCCCTATCTTTGCACCCGCTTTAGAGAAATAAAGCAGCGTACAATGAACCGATGACAGATATAGACAAGTGCTACGCCTTTGGCA
>JAGPIY010000028.1 GCA_018054715.1 Bacteroidaceae bacterium | reverse complement strand
CGGATTGATAGTTCCCAGTACATTGCTCACATGGGTTACGCTGACTAGTTTGGTACGTGCGGTGAATAGTTTTTGATATTCGTCCATGCACAGTTCACCACCGTCGATAATGGGAATTACGCGTAGCTTGATTCCTTTGCGGGTTTCAAGCATTTGCCAAGGTACAATGTTGCTGTGGTGCTCCATCTCGCTAACAATAACTTCGTCTCCTTCTTTTAGGAAGGCCTCCCCGAAGCAGGATGCTATTAGGTTGATGCTTTCTGTAGTTCCGCGCGTGAAGATAATTTCCTGGCTAGTGGGCGCATTGAGAAACTTGCGTACCGTTTCGCGCGAAGCTTCGTGCAGCTCGGTAGCTTGTTGCGAAAGGAAGTGTACTCCGCGATGCACGTTGGCATTTACGGAATAGTATTCCTCGGTAATTGATTCCACTACGCTGCGAGGTTTCTGTGTGGTAGCCCCATTATCTAAATAGATAAGGGGCTTGCCGTATATGGTACGGCTTAAGATCGGAAAATCTTGCCGTATTTTTTGTATGTCCATAGTTCTTTATTTGCAGATGCTGCAACCTACGCATTTGCGTAGCTCTCCACGGAATCGTTTCTCTACGAGATGATAAATCCGGTCACGGAGTGCATCAAGGTGAATATGTTTGATGACGTCGCCGACGAAAGCAAACATCAGCATGAGGCGTGCTTCTCGTTCGGGAATGCCTCGTGTGCGAAGGTAGAAGAGTGCGGTTTCATCCAATTGGCCTACACTTGCTCCGTGCCCACATTTTACGTCGTCGGCATAAATCTCAAGTTGAGGTTGTGTGTACATACGCGCTTGGCGGGCCAGACTGAGGTTTTTGTTGGTTTGCTGCGAATCGGTATGTTGCGAGTCTTTCCGCACTAATACCTTTCCGGCAAACGCTCCGATGGATTCTTCATCGATTACGTATTTATATAGCTCGTTGCTACGACATCGAGGTGCTGCATGATCGATAAAGGTATGATTGTCGATTTGTTGTTTTTGATCGGCAATGGCCATTCCGAGCATACTAACTTCGGCTCCTTCGCCTTTTAGAATAACTGAGGTACGGTTGCGCGTAAGTCCGTTATGCAGGGTCATCTCGTTAAGCTGAACCTGACTATTGGCTTCTTGTTCTACGTATAAATTGGCTATGCGATGGTTCTGGGTATGTGTCTCTTCCAGTTCGTTAAAGTCGAAAGTGGCATTTTCCCCTATAAATACTTCTGTAACTTGTGTGGTTAGGAAGTTTTTTTCATCGAGTGCATGATCGCAAGCTAACATGCGTAGTTGTGCACCTTCTTCGAGTACGATAAGCATGCGGCGATGCGACATCAAGTCGACATCTGCGCGACTGATATTTACCAGCTGAAGGGTTTTCTCTACTTTTACACCGCGGGGTACATAAATGAAGAGTCCGTCTTGTGCATAAGCGGTGTTGAGAGCATTTACCGGATCTTTGTCTACTAAGGCTAACTTGCCATAGTACTTTTCTACGAGTCCGGGATAGGTTTCTGCTGCTTCGCATAGGCCGCAGATAACAACACCTTCGGGCAAATGTGCCTTGCGTTGCTCTTCTTTGTAAAACAGGTCGTTGACTACAAAGTAAAGCAGGGTGCTCATGTTAGGAACTTCGCAATGGAATATCTCGTACGGATTGACGGGGATATGAAGGCGATTCAGGTTGAGACCATAATCGGGGGCGAAAAGGGTTTCAAGCTTCGTGTATTTGTACTCTTCGGTGGTTCCGAATCCTTGCTTGTCCAGAGCTTCAATGGCTTCTCTACGTGGAGCATTGAGTGTGGCTACGCTGTGTTTGCAGAGCTGGGATTCTGCCTGTTCGAAGAGGTCTATATATTGTTGATGCGCTGCCATATGCTTATTCTCCTAATTCTTCTTTGATCCAGTCGTATCCTTTTTCTTCTAGTTTAAGGGCTAGCTCGGGACCTGCAGTTTTTACAATGCGGCCTTTGTAAAGCACATGTATTATATCGGGCTTGATATAGTCGAGTAACCGTTGATAATGGGTGATGACGATGTATGAGGTTTCGGGGGTCTTTAGTTTGTTGACTCCTTCGGCTACAATGCGTAGGGCATCAATGTCCAAACCTGAATCGGTTTCGTCTAGTATGCTTAGGCGTGGCTCTAGCATGGCCATCTGAAATATCTCGTTACGTTTCTTTTCGCCTCCGCTAAAGCCTTCGTTGACTGAACGATTGGCTAATTTGTTGTCGAGCTCTACGACTTTGCGCTTTTCGCGCATGAACTTTAGGAACTCGCTTGCTGTGAGGGGATCTTCATTTTTATACTTGCGATGTTCGTTGACTGCGGTACGCATGAAGTTGGTGATGCTCACTCCCGGAATTTCTACCGGATATTGGAAGCTTAGGAATAGGCCTTCATGACTACGTTGCTCGGGTGGAAGAGCTAACAAATCTTTGCCATAAAAGGTAGCTGAACCTTTGGTTACTTCGAAAGTCGGGTTGCCTACTAATACGGAAGATAGGGTGCTCTTACCGGAACCGTTTGGTCCCATGATTGCATGTACTTCACCGGGTTTTACGGTGAGATTGATTCCTTTTAATATCTCTTTGCCATTGATGCTGGCATGTAAGTCTTTAATCTCTAACATAGTGCTTGTGGAATGAGTTTATTAATGTTATCCGACGCTTCCTTCGAGCGAGATGCTGAGTAGCTTTTGTGCTTCTACAGCAAATTCCATCGGGAGTTTGTTGAGTACTTCTTTGGCATACCCGTTTACGATCAGTCCAACTGCATCTTCGGTGGTGATGCCGCGTTGATTGCAATAAAAGAGTTGCTCTTCATTGATTTTTGAGGTGGTTGCTTCGTGCTCTACTACAGCAGTTTCGTTCTTGATATCCATGTAAGGGAAGGTGTGTGCGCCACATTGATCGCCGAGCAGTAAACTGTCGCATTGACTGTGGTTACGGGCTCCTTCGGCTTTTTCGCTGACTTTTACTAAGCCGCGGTATGAATTTTGACTCTTGCCGGCTGAGATACCTTTCGACACAATGGTGCTGCTGGTGTTAGCTCCCAGATGAATCATCTTGGTGCCGGTGTCGGCTTGCTGATGATTGTTAGTCACTGCTACTGAATAGAACTCACCTACGGAGTGGTTGCCGGCAAGGATGCAGCTTGGATATTTCCAGGTAACGGCGGAACCTGTTTCTACTTGTGTCCACGAAATTTTGGAATAGTTGCCTTTGCAAAGGGCACGTTTGGTAACAAAGTTATAAACACCTCCGCGTCCGTTGACATCGCCGGGATACCAGTTTTGTACGGTAGAGTATTTTACTTCGGCATTCTCGCGAATATAAATTTCAACGATGGCAGCATGGAGCTGATTCTCATCGCGTTGTGGAGCGGTGCATCCTTCTAAGTAACTAACATAACTTTCGTCGTCGGCTACGATGAGGGTGCGCTCAAACTGTCCGGTTCCTTTTGCGTTGATGCGGAAATAGGTGGATAACTCCATAGGGCAGCGTACGCCTTTGGGGATATATACAAATGAACCATCCGAGAATACGGCTGAGTTGAGCGCTGCAAAGAAGTTATCGCGGTAGCCGACTACGCTACCTAGATATTCCCGAACGAGGTCGCCGTGTTCACGAATTGCTTCGGAGATTGAACAGAAGATGATTCCTCTTTCGTAAAGCGTCTTTTTAAAGGTGGTCTTTACAGAAACAGAATCCATCACGGCATCTACGGCAATGCCACTTAAGGCCATTTGCTCTTCTAAAGGGATACCTAATTTATTGAATGTCTTCACGAGTTCAGGATCGACCTCATCCATCGATTTGGGTTGATCTTTCTTCTTCTTGGTAGGATCTGCGTAGTAGGAAATCGATTGATAGTCAATCTCCGGAATAGTCAGGTGTGCCCATGTGGGCATCTTCAGAGTTAACCAGTGACGATAAGCTTTGAGTCGAAACTCAAGCATCCATTCGGGTTCTTCCTTTTTAGCTGAGATGAATCGAATGACGTCCTCATTTAAACCTTTTTCTAAGATTTCGGTGTCAACCTCTGTGGTGAAGCCATATTTGTACTTCTCCTCGGTAACCTGCTGTAAAATATCGTTGTTTTCTTCTTTTTGCATGAAAGTAACACCTTAATAATTTATACTATATCTATTTCGAAAAAAGCAGCAGCGACCCTTTTGAAAGTGAAGCTGCTGCTTTTCTTTTAGGGCTAATAGGGCCTTAGAGAGTTTGCTTGATCTCGATCTCTTCGAACGATTCAATAATATCTCCGGGTTGAATGTCGTTACAGTTTGTTAAGCTGACTCCACATTCAAAGTTGGTTGTAACTTCTTTTACATCATCCTTAAATCGTTTCAAGGCTGCAATAGAGCCTGTGAATACGACGATACCGTCGCGAATGATACGGGCTTTGTCGGAACGTTTCACTTTTCCTTCACGTACCATGGCACCGGCTACTAGACCGACCTTGGTGATACGGTAAACCTGCATGACTTCAATAGTCGATGTAATTTGTTCTTTCACCTCAGGAGCAAGCATACCTTCCATTGCAGATTTTACTTCTTCAATGGCATCGTAAATGATGCTATACATGCGGATATCTACACCTTCTTGTTCTGCAAATCGGCGTGCGGCAGCAGAAGGACGTACTTGGAAGGCTATGATGATCGCATCAGAAGCAGCGGCTAAGCTTACATCCGATTCGGAAATCTGACCTACGGCTTTATGAATTACATTCACTTGGATGCGTTCGGTAGAAAGTTTGATTAGTGAATCGCTCAATGCTTCGATAGAACCATCTACGTCACCCTTCACGATGATATTCAATTCTTTAAAGTCGCCTAGTGCGATACGACGGCCTAACTCGTCAAGCGTAACACGGGTTTGTGTACGCAAGCCTTGCTCGCGTTGTAACTGTTCGCGCTTATTAGCGATTTCGCGGGCTTCCTGATCCGAATTCATGATGTGGAAAGTATCGCCTGCTTGAGGAGCTCCATTTAAGCCGAGTACCAAGGCAGGTGCCGAAGGACCAGCTTCTGTGATGCGTTGATTACGTTCGTTGAACATTGCTTTTACACGACCGTAATTTGTACCTGCGAGCATAACGTCACCTACCTTAAGTGTTCCGTTTGATACTAATATGGTAGCCACGTAACCACGACCTTTATCGAGTGTAGACTCGATGATTGATCCTGTTGCATTACGAGTTGGGTTTGCTTTCAGTTCAAGCATCTCAGCTTCTAACAAAACTTTTTCCATCAGCTCTTTTACTCCTAAGCCTTTTTTGGCTGAGATGTCTTGCGACTGATATTTACCACCCCATTCTTCAACGAGGTAATTCATTTGTGCTAGTGATTCCTTAATCTTCTCCGGATTAGCTGCAGGTTTATCTACTTTATTTATAGCAAAGACAATAGGTACGCCTGCGGCAGAAGCATGGTTAATTGCTTCTTTGGTTTGAGGCATGACGTCATCGTCGGCTGCTACAATAATGATTGCGATATCGGTTACTTTAGCACCACGCGCACGCATTGCGGTAAACGCTTCGTGTCCCGGAGTATCTAGGAAGGTAATTTGACGTCCGTCTTCAAGAGTTACATGATAAGCTCCGATATGCTGGGTAATACCACCGGCTTCACCGGCAATTACGTTGGCTTTACGGATATAGTCGAGCAAAGAGGTTTTACCATGGTCTACGTGACCCATTACGGTTACGATAGGTGCACGGCTCTTCAAATCTTCTTCTGCATCTTCTTCTTCAATAACAGCTTGGGCTACTTCGGCACTTACGTACTCTGTTTTATAACCAAATTCTTCTGCTACCAGATTGATTGCTTCTGCATCTAATCGCTGATTGATACTAACCATCATACCAATGCTCATACAAGAACCGATTACTTTAGTCACCGGAACATCCATCATCGTAGCTAATTCATTAGCTGTCACAAATTCGGTTATCTTCAGGATTTTGCTTTCTGCTAATTCCTTATTATCAATTTCTTGCTGACGGCTATAGGCGCTTTCGCGTTTTTCCTTACGGTATTTTGAACCTTTAGTCTTTCCTTTGCTCGTAAGACGTGCAAGAGTCTCTTTTATCTGCTTTGCTACATCTTCATCGCTAACTTCCGCTTTATTTACGGGAGTAGGTGTGTGACTTTGGTTTCTATTATTATTGTATTGTCCGCGGTTGTTGTTATTGCCCTGATAACCAGTGCCTCTATTGCCACCCGGCTTGTTGTGATTCTGGCCTTGACCTCCTCCGCGGTTCGCATTATTATTGCTATTGTTGCTATTGCCTGCTTGTGGAGCATTAGTGCCTTGTACGGTGTTAATGTCTACACGGCCTTTATCAATACGGCTGCGTTTCTTTTTTGCATCGTTGCTATTGGCATTTGCATTATTATTGTTTGGTCCATGACTGTTTGGTCCATGACTTGCCGCAGCTGTACCTGTACCTGCAGGACGGATCTCACGGATGATAGCATCCTTGATTTGTTTGCGTTGATCGGCACGTACACGATCTTTCTGATCGCGTTCCTTTTTACGTTCTTCTTTGCTTTTCTTTTTTGGACGCGTACTTTGGTTGATCGTTGAAAGATCAATCTTTCCGATTACGTTAAGTCCACTTTGTTCAGCAACTGGGTGAAGACGAAAAAGTTCCTCTTCTTTCTTCACTGCAACGACAGGAGTTTCATCTGTTTCAATATCCTTTTTTTCGACATTTACTTCAGCTTTCTTCGTTTCTTTTGTTTGGGTAGCCTGAGCAGCTTTTGCAGCCTCTTCTTCAGCTTTCGCTTTTGCTCTTTCTGCTTTTGCTTTTTGGGCAGCTTCTTCAGCAGCTTTTCTTGCTTTCTCAGCTTTTTCTGCTTCCGCTTTTGCTTTCTTTTCTGCTTCTGCTTCCGCTCTCCTTTTTGCTTCTGCTTCTGCTTCAGCCTTGGCTTTTGCAGCAGCAGCTTCTTTTTCTGCAATATTTTTGTCCTCGTTGGGCACTACAAAACTTCTTCCTGAATTGCTAAGGTCTATTTTCCCTATAGGCTTAAATTCTTGTTTCGTACTTTCCGTAGAGATCGCTTTTTGTTCTTCCTTACGATGTTCCTTTGCAGAGACGCGATCTTGCATCATCTTCTCAGTTTTGAGGCGTAGATCCTTATCCGTGCTAAATTCATTTACAAGCAGAGCATATTGCTCTTCGCTAATTTTCGCATTGGGGTTTGTTTCTATTTCAAAACCTTTCTTTTGCAGGTAGTCGACAACCGTCTGAATACCTACATTCAAATCTCTTGTTACTTTATTTAATCTAATCGCCATCGGTTTGGTTTACTTTCTCTTAATTTGTTAATTTTTTAGCAGACGAGTGGGTTAGTTTTCCTCAAATTCCGCTTTGAGGATGCGTAATACTTCATCCACTGTATCTTCCTCTAGGTCAGCCTTCTCGATCAACATCTCACGTGGTGCGCTGAGCACTGCTTTCGCGGTATCAATACCGATCGATTTGATCGCATCAATTACCCAAGTGTCGATTTCATCTTTAAATTCGTCGAGGTAGATATCTTCTTCGTCTTTCTCACCTTCAGGTAACTCGCGATATACGTCAATTGTATAGTCGGTAAGCATTGAGGCTAGTTTAATATTGAGTCCGTTTTTACCGATAGCCAAGGATACTTCTTCGGGTTTCAGGTGTACTTCTGCTCTGCGATTTTCTTCATCAAGCGTAATACTTGATACGTGTGCCGGACTTAGTGCGCGTTGTACGAATAAAGAGGTATTTGCTGTGTAGGAAATAACATCGATGTTTTCGTTTCTCAATTCACGAACAATACCGTGAATACGACTGCCCTTTACGCCTACGCAAGCACCTACAGGATCAATTCGCTCATCGTAGCTTTCTACCGCTATTTTAGCACGTTCACCAGGAATGCGTGCTACTTTCTTGATTGTAATCAGTCCGTCATTTATTTCTGGAACTTCTTGTTCAAGTAGTTTCTCTAAAAAAAGCGGAGCTGTGCGTGACAGGATAATCTTCGGATTGTTATTACGATTCTCTACTCGGTCGATAATGGCGCGCACGGCTTCTCCTTTACGATAGAAATCGCTTGGTATTTGCTCTTGTTTGGGCAGAAGCAATTCATTGCCTTCATCATCAAGTAATAGAATCTCTTTTTTCCAGATTTGATAGACTTCGGCTGATACGATGTTGCCTACCAAATCGTTATATTTTGTATAAATAGAATCTTTTTCCAACTCCATAATCTTAGCAGCAAGTGCTTGGCGGAGGTTTAGGATTGCACGACGTCCAAATTCTGCAAAATGAACTTCATCGGTCACTTCTTCGCCTGCTTCATAAGAAACGTCGATTTTTTGTGCCTCTGAAAGTGAAATTTGCATGTTGGGGTTTGTAAGCTCTTCATCTTCTACCACTGTACGGTTACGCCAAATTTCGAAATCGCCCTTGTCGGGATTTACAATAACGTCGTAATTCTCGTCGGTACCAAACATTTTGCTGATTACGCTACGGAAGGATTCTTCCAAAACGCTTACCATTGTGGTACGATCGATATTTTTCAGCTCCTTAAACTCTTTGAAAGTATCTATTAAACTTATGGTTTCCTCTTTCTTAGCCATGATTCCTTATTTAAAGCAGATTACGTATTTTGTATATTTAATTTCGTTGTATCCGAATGTGATATCTACAGGTGTAGATTTAGGTCGCTTCGCTCCTTCTTCTTTTATTTTTTGTGTCGTTGAAAGAATAAAATGTTCTGAGTCAGCCTCTTTTAATGTACCTTGAAACTTTTTTCCTTCTTTTGTTAATACTTCCACCTCATGCCCAAGATGGATTTCATATTGACGAAAAACTTTAAAAGGCTGTCCGATACCGGCAGAACCCACTTCTAGTTCGAAATCTTCTTGTTCTCGATCTAATTTTGACTCAATAAAGCGGCTAAGCTCTACACAGTCCTCAATCCAGACTCCCTGCGCATGATCAATTTCTACAACAATGCGGCTGTCGGGTGTAATTACAAGATCGGCTAAAAAGTAACTTTTTCCTTCTAACCATTCTTCAACGATCTGGTTTACAGTGCTTTTTTCTATCATTTATCTTTTAATTAGATACAAAAAAAGGGCTTCCATCGCCCTCACTTATCATCTATCACGCTGCAAAAGTACAATATTTTTTTTGTTTCTGCAAAATAATTATTAGAAAAGTTTATAAGAAGTCTCTAAATAAGGTATATTTAACACAATTAGTTGAATCTAAGCACTTCCGTTTTGTGAAAGTTTAACATGAAACTTCTTCCTTTATGGTTGACAAACTTATCAGAGCTTGCTGCTTCTATATAAAGAATTTAATATCTCAAGTGGTAAGCCTTGAGTTCCTTCCTTAAGAGGAGTGCTTTTCCCTCTGTACAGCGATTAAGTAGATCCCAAAAGCATTTTCCGTGGTTCATCTCAATCGTGTGGCAAAGCTCGTGAAGAATTACATATTCCCTTAAATATAAGGGAATTCGCATGAGATGAAGGTTCAAACTGATGTGTTTTAAAGAAGAACAACTTCCCCAACGCGAAGCCGTATTTCGAATAGTGACCTTTTGAAAAGTAAAACCATGTTTCTTAGCCAGCAGAGAAACGAGTTCAGGTAATTCTTTTTTAGCTTCTGTTCGTAACACCTCAATTTCATGAGGCGATAACGCAGGATGCTCTGTTGCCAATTTCTCTTGTTTCTTTTGCAACTCAATCAGTTCCGAACGCAATTGATTTATGACCTGTTTCAGTTCCGATTCCGGTTTTCTCATAGGGGGAATGGTGCATACTAATTGCCCCTCTTTGCAACGAAAAGTGAATCGTTTCACTCCTCGTCGCATATAGATTCGGATTGTTCCTAATTCAGAGTCTGTGTAACTACAGTATTCCACCAATTATAATTTCTCGGCTAATGCAAAATCGAGTTGTTTCTTTTCGAGGTTTGCCCGTGCAACTTGAATCGTGATAGCATCACCTAAGTTGTAAGAATGATGATGCTTACGGCCGATAAGTCGATAATTTCTTTCGTCAAAGTCGTAATAATCATCGTCTAAATCACGCATCGGCACCATACCTTCGCATTTGTTTTCATTAAGTTCTACATATAATCCCCATTCAGTAATGCCCGAGATTACACCATCGTACACCTGCCCGAGATGTCCTGCCATGAATTCTACCTGTTTGTATTTGATGCTAGCGCGTTCAGCGTTTGCTGCAAGTTGTTCCATTTCAGAAGAATGTTTGCAAAGTTCTTCGTATTTATCTTGTGCCACACTGCGTCCACCCTCCATATATTTTGTAAGTAGTCGATGTACCATTGTGTCGGGATAGCGACGAATAGGTGAAGTAAAGTGTGTGTAGTAATCGAAAGCTAATCCATAATGCCCAATATTTTCGGTAGAATAATACGCTTTTTGCATGGCACGGATTGAAACCGTTTCGACCAAGTTTTGTTCGGGGCTTCCTTTCACCTCATCAAGCAAAGCATTGATTGATTTTGAAAGGTCCTTATTCGTACCTGTAGTGCGAAGCTTGTGCCCGAAGCGGGCGATGAACTCACTAAGATTCGTAAGTTTTTCCGGATTCGGTTGTTCGTGTATGCGATAAGGAAATACCTTAGCCTCTTTCCCTTTAGGGACTTTGCCAATAAACTCAGCTACCGTGCGATTCGCTAAAAGCATAAATTCTTCGACCAATTTGTGTGCATCTTTCGACTCTTTGAAGAATACACTAATAGGTTTTCCTTGTTCATCGATTTCGAAGCGTACCTCTACGCGGTCGAAGTTAATAGCGCCATTCGCCATTCGGGCTTCGCGCAATAATTTAGCCAAACGATCGAGTGTGAGTATCTCTTTCACATAATCACCTTTACCCGATTCGATGCGCTCTTGTGCTTCCTCGTAAGTAAAGCGTCGATTGCTTTTAATTACCGTATGTGCGATATGGAAGTTCTTTACATTTGCGTTATCGTCAAGGTTAAAAATACAGCTGTATGCCAACTTCTCTTCATCCGGACGCAGTGAACAAATGAAGTTGCAAAGACGTTCAGGGAGCATCGGAATGGTACGATCTACAAGGTAGACCGAAGTAGCACGTTCTTTAGCTTCTTTATCGATGATGGAATCTTCAGCTACGTAGTGGCTGACATCTGCAATATGTACGCCCACCTCCCAAAGTCCATCGGACAGTTGACGAATAGAAAGGGCATCGTCGAAGTCCTTAGCATCGTGTGGGTCGATTGTAAAGGTACAAACCTCACGAAAATCTTCGCGTTTGGCAATCTCCTCAGGGGTTATTTCTGCAGGAATCTTTTCAGCTTCAAGTTCTACAGCTTCGGGATATTTATAAGGCAATCCATATTCGGCCAAGATAGCATGCATCTCGGTAGTATTGTCACCGCTTTTTCCAAGTACATCAATTACTTCTCCAATGGGGTTTTTTGCTCTATCGGGCCATGCAGTTACTTTTACAACCACTTTGTCACCGTTCTTCCCGCCCATAAGTCTCTCGCGAGGAATAAAGATGTCGTTGGCCAAAGTGCGATTTTCAGTAATGAGAAAAGCATAGCTGTCGCTTACATCGAGAGTGCCGACAAAAGTATCGTTGGCGCGTTCAATAATATCTACCACTTCGCCTTCTGCTTCTTTCCCTTTCCGTTTGGCGAAGAAAGAAATGCGTACACGATCGTTGTTCATTGCGTGTGCACTATTGCGTTCGGCTACAAAGATTGGGTCACTGCCATCGTCAGGAATAAAAGAATTCTTTCCATTACTTTTGCGTTTGAAAACGCCTTCCATCTCCACACCATGCGAATTTAGTCGGAAATTATTAGGTATAGGTTCAGTGAGGTAATCATCGGCAGCTAAATCGCGTATGATATCCATACAAACCATTTTTTGCGGATGCGTATTCAAGCCCATCTCACGGAAGATAAATTTCAAAGCAAGTGCTTCTGCGGGTCTGCTCTTGAACACCTCAAGAAGCAAATTAGCCATCTCATCTTTCTTCATACGTTGTTTGCCGGCTTTCTTTTCTTTGTCGATTGGTTTTTTCTTTCCAACTTTTGGTCCGGTATCTTTGGCAGGTCTTCCGCTGTCTTTGCTGAATCTACTTGATTCTTTTATTTTTCTTCCCATAATGCGGTCGTATTATTCATTATTTTAAAGTACAAAGTTACGCAATAATTTCGGGAAAATGTATATCTTTGCGCAATATTTAATAGAAACGACATAAAAAGGAGTGTAATAAAGCTTCCTGAGCAACTGATCTAAGAGCAATGAATGTACAGAAAAAAGTATTGATAACAGGAGCAAGCGGCTTTATTGGGCGTTATCTTGTGGAAGATTTCTTGTCTCGTGGATTTGCTGTATATGCAGGAGTAAGGGCGACTAGTAAAACCGACGATTTAAAAAAGCTGGGTGCTGAAATAATCAGCATGGATTTAAGCAATCGTATCACTCTAACCTGTCAATTTGCGAATTTGACTTCCCGTATAGGCCGTTGGGACTACGTAGTACATGTAGCGGGGCTAACCAAAAGCGTGAAGAAAAGTGACTTTGAACGAGTAAATAACGAGAGCACTCAAACTCTTTGTTCGGCATTAATCCAAGCGAAGATGATTCCCGATCGTTTTGTTTTTCTAAGTTCGCTAAGCGTTTTTGGACCATTACATGAAAAAGATTCGCTTCCTATTGATGAAGCAGAAACGCCACTTCCCAATACAGCTTATGGGCGAAGCAAGTTGCGGGCTGAGCAGTATTTACAATCGACACCGATTCCATACATTATTTTGAATCCGACCGGCGTATACGGGCCGCGTGAAAAAGACTATTTTATGATGGCAAAGAGCATTTGCAGCCATATTGACTTTGCCGTAGGCTATTCCTCACAAACGCTCACTTTTATTCATGTAGCCGATTTAGCTCAAGCCGTTCGCTTGTCTTTTACTAGTGAATTTGTAAATCGTCGCTATTTGCTTAGTGATGGAGGCGAGTATACAAGTCGCCACTTTTCCGATTTATTACAGAAAGAGCTCGGCATCTCTTTTGTCTGCCATATAGTAGCTCCTTTGTGTTTTCTGAAATTAATCTCCTTGTGCGGAGAAATGATAGGTCGTATTACCGGACATCCTTCTACCTTTAATCTCGATAAGTTTCGGATCATGAAGCAACGCAACTGGCGTTGCAACATCACCCCTGCCCAACAAGAATTGGGCTATAAACCTGAATACCCTTTGCACAAAGGAGTAAAACAAGTAATTAACTGGTATAAAGCCAACCGATGGCTATAACACGATATTATTAAAACTTAAAATGAACCGATTGTTTGCGATTTATCGCTCTTTATTTGCCGTAGAGAAAATTACGCTGGCTTATAATCTATTAACCTGTTTGCTCCTTTTCGTCTTTTGGGGCGAGATGCAAAATCCGGGAGAGAAGCTTCTGGAACGGTTAGTCATAGCCATCGGCACTTTCTTATTAATAGGCCTTTACCATTTATTGCCTTCGCGTATGGTGGTTTATTTACGCGTCATTTTTCAATTAGCTTTATTAGCCTATTGGTATCCCGAAACTTACGAAGTAAATCGTTTGTTTCCCAATCTCGATCATTATTTTGCTTTAGCAGAACAGTGGCTTTGTGGAGAGCAACCTTCGGTCACGTTTCAGCAGAATTTCCCTTCGAAGTGGGTGAGTGAGGCTCTGAATTTAGGCTATTGGTCGTATTATCCCATGATGGTGACTGTGGGTACTTTCTATTTTTTTCGACGTTATGCTCAGTTTCAATGGTGGGCCTTTGTGCTGATGCTTTCATTCTATTTTTATTATAT
>JAGPIY010000176.1 GCA_018054715.1 Bacteroidaceae bacterium | reverse complement strand
CGATGTTGATTTTGCAAACTGCACTCTTAGCTGCTTTACGCAACTCGTCTTCTGGGATACCGATTGCATCTTTCATTTCGCCACCGTATTTGTTGATAGTAGCAACTTCTTCCTGAGGAACTGAAGAAGAACCATGAAGTACGATAGGGAAACCGGGAAGCTCTTTCATTACGCCATCTAGCACTTCGAATGCCAAGGGAGGAGGAACGAGGATACCTTCTGCGTTACGAGTGCATTGTTCTGGTTTGAACTTGTTCGCACCGTGAGAAGTACCAATTGAAATAGCCAAGCTATCGCAACCTGTTTTAGAAACGAAATCAACCACTTCTTCTGGTTTTGTATAAGTGTGGTGTTCAGCAACTACGTCATCCTCTACACCAGCAAGTACACCAAGTTCGCCTTCAACAGTTACATCAAATTGATGTGCATAGTCTACTACTTTCTTAGTAAGTGCTACGTTTTCGTCGTAAGGAAGATGTGATCCATCAATCATTACTGAAGAGAATCCCATATCGATACAGCTCTTACAAGTTTCGAAAGTATCGCCGTGGTCAAGGTGAAGTACAATTTCAGGGCTAGCACAACCAAGTTCTTTTGCATAAGCAACAGCACCTTGTGCCATGTATTGAAGAAGAGTTTGATTTGCATATGCGCGTGCGCCTTTAGAAACCTGAAGGATCACAGGAGACTTTGTTTCTGAAGATGCCATAATGATAGCTTGAAGCTGCTCCATGTTGTTGAAGTTGAAAGCAGGAATAGCATAACCGCCTTCAATAGCGCCTTTGAACATCTCACGAGTGTTCACTAGGCCTAAGTCTTTGTAATTGACCATAATTTTAATTGTTTTTATTTTATTGTTTAGTGAGTTCAGAACTCTCAAAATTTCTTCGCAAAGGTACTACTTTTTCGTGGAATTTCCTATTAATGAAAGTCTTTTTTTTAGCTATTCTAAGTAAAAAAAATATTTTTCGTAGATTTAAGCAAAAAAGTCAAGCTATTATTTGTGTGATTTAGAATTAATCCGTATCTTTGCACTCCATAAACAAATGAGACCATTACACGCTATTGTTACCAGATAGTATTAATGTATAAACTAATAAACGAACGAAACAATGAAACAAGGTATTCATCCTGAGAATTATCGTCCCGTAGCATTCAAGGATATGTCTAACGGTGATGTTTTTCTTTCACAATCTACTTGTAACCCTAAAGACACTATCGAGATTGACGGTGTAGAGTATCCGCTTGTAAAGCTTGAAATCTCTTCTACCTCTCACCCTTTCTACACTGGTAAGTCAAAGCTTGTAGATACTGCAGGTCGCGTAGACAAGTTCATGACTCGCTACGGCAGCCGCAAAAAGTAAGAAATTACCTTTTCGCAAAAAGTAGAGCAAGAAATTGCGCTACTTATACGACCCAATATAAAATTGACCGTATTCTTTTTCAAAAAAGGAGTACGGCTTTTTTCTTTTTGCCCTACGCCTTCTTCGAGAATGCCGTAGGGCTTTCTGTGAAAAGATGCCGTAGTCTTTATAAAAAGATGCAGAAGACTTTATAAAAAAGTCCGCAAATAATTTTGCGGACTTGCTAATGAAGAAAGTAATTAAGAGTTGTTATCGGTATGCACCATTCTGCCAGCTTAACTTAATAGTTGCAGGAGTATAATAAGGTGCTATTAATGCCTTGCTTTCATCGTCTAGATATTCTAAGCGAGAATCGTTTACTAGCAAATCAGAATTTTCCGAAACGAATTTCAATGAAGTAAATGGTATTGAAAGAATTTCTTGAATACGAGTGCGCATTTCCAAACTAAGTGTGTCTTTTAAATGTAATGGAAAGCTAGGCTGTGTGAAATAGCTTTCAGTAGGAAGCTTCTTTTTCCAATCGTTTGTATAAAAGGATATCTGGCTATCGGTAGCAGGAGCACTTACACTATAAATCACCGCAATCAGACTTTTTCCGATAGAAGAGGTTGAGGATAGTGGAAGTACTTTGAGTTGAAAGCTACTATTCTCGCCGGTTTGCAAAAATAGATAATCAGCTGTAAGTTGCTTCATCTCGGTGGTCTGCTCCAACTTATTCTTTACGCGAGCCGGCATTTTACTAGCTAGAAAGTCGGGCATGTCGAGTTTGTTGTTTGCCGTAAGATAAGGTAATAAGCTGTCAGGCATTGCTAAGAAAGCTTCTTTGGCAGTTTGCGCATGCAAAATTCCATTACTACCTATAGATAGTAAGCCTATTAAAGATAAGGTTTTGAAATTCATTTCTTTTCCTTTAATAAATAAACAATTGTGGGTAAATGGTCACTGAATCCATTTAGCCAAACCCCTCCTGCCGCTGTGCGTTTTGGATAGCCTTTGTAGGCACCTTCGGTAGTAAACAGGTATGAACGTTTGAAGACTTCAGGACGATAATAACTCAGCATGGAGCGGTCGGTAGTGACTAAATTGCTTGAAAGGATGATTTGGTCGAACAGATTCCATTTTCCGTCGTACATCAACGAACCTGTACCTTTTGCTAGGACTTCCCAAAAAGGATTATATAAATCAGTCGCTTCACAATCTTTCGCATAGCGTTTAGCTCCCAATGATTTGGAAACGCTTTTGTCCATAGGGTCATCGTTTAAGTCACCCATAATGAATATTTTGCGTTGCGGATCTACTTTCAATAGTGAATCTTTTAAATTACGTACTTGTGCACCTGCCTTTTCGCGTGCAGGAGAAGTAGCAAAACGCGAAGGCCAGTGGCTTACAATGACACTAACTTTCTCCTCGGCAAGTTGACCATCGATTACTAGAAAGCCACGTGTACGATACGATGTGTCCTCATCTATATAAGGAGCGAGGCGATAGCTGTCGACTTTAAAGAAACGTGGATTATATAGTAAGGCGCAGTCTACTCCGCGGCGATCAGGGCCTTCTATATGTACGATCTGCCAATTACGGGGCTTTAGAGCAGGCTGTGCAACTAGATCTTGCAGGCAACCTAAATTTTCAACTTCCGAAACTCCACAAAAAGCCACTCCAAGAGGCAGCTTGTCGGTAGCTAGTTCGGCGAGTACTTCGCTCATGTTTTTGAGCTTTGAATTGTACTTTTCTACCGTCCAATGATTGGTACCTTCCGGTAAATACTCATAATCATTTTTGCCCTCGTCGTGCGTTGTATTAAACAAGTTTTCGAGGTTGTAGAAAGCCACTGCATAGAGATTGAATTGCTTTTCTTGTGCATTGAGTGTGTAAATTGTAACGAACAAGACACACAAAGAGAGTAACCACTTTTTCATATCAATTTGTATTATAGGGACAAAATTATAAAAAATTCGCGATATTAGCATGTATTTCAACGAAATTATGTATTTTTGCATCATATTTAAACCTAGTGAGCTATCAATAACTCGTAAACAACGAAAATTATGAAACAGAGAACTCGATTTACCCTCTTAGGATTTCTGCTTGCAGCAGGGGCTTCGGCACAAGAGGTGACTTCCAGCCAGACTCCGACTGTTGTCAACCCCACAGACAACTCGGCATTTACGATCTCAGAGTCGCAATTAAACGACGATGATGATGTAAGTAAGAGCATTTTTAGTGCTGCAGGCGTTAAGGATGATCCTTTTTTAGATGCCGCAAGCTATAGCTTTGGACCTATGCGGTTTCAGCTACGCGGTTACGATTCGCAATATAATGATATACTCATTAACGGCGTTAAGTTTAATAATATTGAATTGGGCCGTTTCAATTATACTGGAGTGATTGGGGGCTTGAACGATGTAACACGTAATGAAGATGCTACCTACGGATTGCAGGCTGCTCGTTTTGGATTCGGTCAAATTGGCGGAGCTTCGAACTACAACATCCGTCCGTCGCAATTAGCACAGGGTAATAAACTTACTCTTTCGGGCTCCAATCGCAGTTATAATCTTCGTGCTGCTTTTACGCATACACAGGCTTTAGCAAATAATTACTATGTCACATTCAGCACTTCGTATCGTTGGGGAAATGAAGGATATGTAGATGGCACATTCTATAATGCATTTGCTTATTTCTTTGCAATAGAAAAAGTATTTAATGAGCAACATCGTTTGAGTTTGTCTACTTGGGGAACTCCTATTGAACGTGCTCAACAAGGTGCTTCTACAATGGATGCTTATAAAG
>JAGPIY010000175.1 GCA_018054715.1 Bacteroidaceae bacterium | reverse complement strand
AGAAAGAGGACAAAAGAAGAATCCACACAGTATATCTTGATCTATTGTGTGGAAGGTGAAGGTTGGTTTCAAGTGGATAATCACATTGAAAAAGTTATTGCAAATCAGGTTTTTGTTTTGCCGAAAGCAAAAGCGCATTCTTATGGAAGTAAAAGTAACAATCCATGGACTATTTATTGGATGCACTTTGATGGTAAGCAAGCTAAGTTTTTTGCGGATGGTCTCGAAAAGCCATTGCTTGTTTCGCCAGAAAAAGACTCTCGAATTGAAGAGCGATTTAAGTTATTTGAGGATATATTTCTATCCCTTAAAAACGGATATGCTAGACACAACCTTGAATTCAGCATCACAGCTCTTTTTTATTTCTTGGGGTCGTTAAAATATCTGAGCACGTATCGGTTATGTAATAATTTCGATCAGCAATCTCAACGTGATGTGAGTGATGAGGCTATTCATTATATGCGCGAAAATGTACGGAAAAGGCTTACTTTAAAAGAACTAGCAGATTATGTTGGACTTTCGACTTCGCATTTTTCTACTTTATTTCAGAGTAAAACGGGATTTTCGCCACTCAATTACTTTATTCATCTGAAAATCCAAGAAGCATGCCATCATCTTGATTTCACAGATATGAAGATCAATCAGATTAGTATGCTTCTTGGATTTTCAGATCCTCTTTATTTTAGTCGATTGTTTGCTAAAACGATGGGGAACTCTCCCAGTGACTATCGGAAGAAGAAGAAAGGCTAGGCTCAAACTCTTATCAGAAAGAGGATAATACATTATTCTATTAGAGCCAATTTATTTGTGGCTCTTTGCGATAAGGTATTTTGTAAAAACGGTATTTGGGATAACCGACCATCAGTACGGAATGTATGGTGTGAGAATCGTCTAATCCAATAATTTTTCGTATATCCGGAGTACTCCGCAAGGCGATCATCAAGTATCCTGCCCAACAACCACCAAGTCCGAATGACGGCAGTAGTAATTCAAGATGAGAGGTAGCAATGATAGAATCTATTGCTCCGGCAGGGTAAGAAGCGTCAGTATAGCCTATAATAAGGTTGTGAGCGCCTCGGCAAATTACGTCGTTGCCCTGCTCGAAGGACGAGATTAAACCTTCACAATTTAGTCGCTTGGCTAGATCCGGATTCGTCTGAAGCATTGTTTTCATCCATGCAATGACAGCTTCGCCCAATTGTTGGATAATTTTCGAATCGCTTACTACTACCCATTTATTCATTTGTAGGTTTATCCCTGTGGGAGCATAATTTACAATCTCGAGGATATCTTTCAAGACTTCTTTATCCACATTCTTTGGTAAAAAAGTTCTGATTGAACGGCGACTACGAAAATATTCCGCTAAATTTTCGGGAGTAATTTCTTGTAATTTATTCTTTTGAATAGGGTTTGTATCCGGCAAGCGATTATTTTTCAAAGCAGAAGTGCTGCAAATTGCTTCACAATGTCCGCATAGTACACAGCGTTGTTCCTTGCTTTCTGCCACAAATGGCAATCCGTCTTCTCCCTGTAAAATAATAGAAACCGGACAAGTCTCTACACAAACTCCACATCTTATACAAAGTTCGTTACTAACATCTATTAGGCTCATACTTTTAAAAATAAAATATTGTAAACGAATTAATTAAAAGAAAATTATTATGCAATTAGGCATTATGTCGTTCTATGTCTAGTTGTAGTTGAGTGCTTATGCGACCAGTTCGGTTTATCAGAATTTGCAATGTGCAAAAAATGCATATTGCTTAATTCATCCAACTCTTTCTTATTAAAAATACTATTTTATTTATTTACCATTCTTGAGCAAAATAATTTGAAGGGAAGGATCGTTCCATAATGCGATTAATTCGCGGAAAGCGGCATATGCTTTTGCGGGGATCTCGGTTTGCTTGAGGGTTAATGTGCGCACTATTTCTGCACCTTTTTCTGTCTTTTTCAAAGAAAGTTCTATTGTACCGTAGGCATTGTCGCGACGAATAGTATATTCTTTGCTTGCCAACTGTTTACCTGCGGGTAGGATGAGATGATATTTCACTTCGTCGGTAGATGGATATGGCAATACGTAAGTCTCACTGCGCTGTGAAGGCAGGCGTACAGCGTCTGCTGAAAGTGCAGAGGCTGCATGCGAAGGAGCCGGCAAGGTAAGTTTTTCATAGCCCGCACCAATTGAATCCGTAGTGCAACGAATGGTATCGGTGCTATTTACGTATTCTTCCTTGGCTTTTAATGCTTCGCTCAAATTTAGCAAGGCATAAGGAACTTTTGCGCTACTTACAGCAGCTATTTTTGCACCCGGAGTGAGTGTCGTTTCTGTAACTACCTTCATCGGAGTGCGAAGTTGACTATACAAATCCAGAGAGCCGATAGATGCACGGATGGGGTATTCCTTTCCGTTTACATTCACCACTACGTATACTAGCTGAATCTGTGAAAGAGTTGCAGCAGAACTTCCTTGTGAGCGTGGCCAGTTGAGAGTATAAGGGATGTGGACTGCCTGTAGCAATGCAGCCAAAAGATTGGCTTTTTCCACTTCCGACCCATAGGCAGTGCGGATTACTTCGTCGGCAGGACGGATGCGATAGGCTATATCGGAAAGGCGAAGACCTGTGCCGTCTAGCTGCTCGGCTACGTAGTGAACGAATGCAGCTACTGTTTCAGAAGTTGATTTGCCTTTTGCCAAGGACATTGCTTTCTCGTTTACAAGAGGCGATTCGTTCGTATCAAACTGGTTCAGTAGATATTGCATTGATTCTTTGCTGTCGGCAAAAGAAGAAAAAGCAACTACATAAGCAGGCTTTTCAGCATCCTGATGCGAAGAGGCAGGAATGTTCTTCAATGTCCAACTATAGATTTGGTTACTTCCTTCTTTATGGAGCGTGGGAGCGAGTTCTTTGCCGTTGGTCAGTGTGAGTTGCGAAATACAAGGCTTCTTTTCTGATGGGAGTGTAAAGGTTACTTTGCAATTTTCTACAGCAGAACTTTGTTGCAGAGGTTCACAAACGTCCAGCTCTCCAAGGTATTCGGGACGGCTCTTCAGTGTATAGTCGAGCACAATGGTAGCGCCAAGTTCCAAGCCGGTGTGTACCACGACCATTTCAACCAGTTCGCTGTAAGCCGGAGCATCGCTGGCACGTCCGGGTAGTTGCTTTACCAATGCATTGGCAGGAGTACGTACAATATGTCCGTCTTTTTGACGCGTATACGATTCGTTGATTACCAGTTCTTGATAGGCAGGGTTGTATACCACAAAACTTTCACCGTAAGTGGAATTCATTGCCGTATGAGTGAAGATAGTCAACTCTTTGTGGAAATGTAGTTCCTGTGAACCGTCGGGTAGGAGCGTATAATTGTATTCAAGCTTGCGGAAGGAGGCCTCGTGAGAGTCGGCTGCCTGAAGCAGAGTGATGCAACCCATGATCCAGAGGAGCAGAGTGACTGCGATGCGTGGATAAGCTTTTTTATAAATTGAATTCATAATTAGGTGTCTTTTTGTCGTTACTGTTTTTTGTGTAGAATCAGGTAGTCGCCCTGTGTACGGAATTTCTGTATTGTTCCGCGTACTTCGGCCCATTCCGAGTCGGTATAGACGCGTTTATGAAGCGAAAGTTGTTCCTTAACTTGCAGTTTATTTCCTTTTCCCGAAATAGATCCTTTGTAAGAAGCAGCTGTGCCTTTCGTTTCGTCAGACTTTCCGTTGGTGAGGGTGTAACCGGAAGGTAGCGTCATGGTTTCTTCCAAATCCAAGAGTTGTGAGCAACCTATCTTGAATCCGGCACGACGCGTGTCGACCGATAGATCGAGACGATTCTGTTGTTGATAACGCGCGAAGAGATGGTTTAATACGAGTGGTTTTACGAGCAAGTCGGAACCTGTAGAAAGGGCATAGTCGGGAATCTCGAACGAGATAGTTAGCTTCAATGGAGCTGCCTGATAATCTTTAGGATTCTTCCCCCAGTCTATGCTCGTTACTTTGGCAAGGGGAGATACAGTTAATAGTTGTGCTTCCAAGTTCTGAAACCACATACATTGCCATCCGGTGGTAAATATGCGGCGAATGCCGGAATCGCTTTGTCCTTCAGCGGTGAGGATAAATGTGCCTTTTAGCGTGCCGTCGGTTGCAAGATGGGTTTGAGCCTTGATGCGAAGATAGTG
>JAGPIY010000174.1 GCA_018054715.1 Bacteroidaceae bacterium | reverse complement strand
GGCTTCCACACAGTCGCCATAACCTAAACAGCCGTACGAGCAGTCGGTTTCACCTCCATAAATATCGCTTGCCAGTGCACACTTTTTGGCACCATCATAGTGGTTCGTGCGAGTGCGATGCGTGCAATCGCCCTGACATCGAACAACTGCGATCTGTGGTTTTACATCACTTGCTTCAAGTCCGAGTATCTGTGCTACTTTAGCCATTGTGGAAGCTCCACCTACGGGGCAATTCTTGCCTACAAGAGAATTCGCTTTTACGCAAGCTTCCGCAAATCCTTTACAGCCGGGATATCCACATCCTCCGCAATTAGCCTTGGGAAGTATTTCAGCGATCTCATCAATGCGTGAATCAGCTTCCACGGCAAACTTCTTCGAAACGAAGTAAAGAATGACCGCTAGGATGAGTCCGATACCCCCTAAACAAGCGATTGCGATGATACATTCATTCATATCCTTTTTTTTATAATAAGGTAATAGTAAAATAAAGTTTATTTCGTAGCGCTTTGCGTCGAATAGAAAGTCCGATGTAATAACAGGCCAGTACCACGAATGAGGCAATTATAGCACCTAATTCATTCCAGTAGGTTGCACCGAGAAAGAGAGTGCCTATTACAAGAATTAAAGGAAAGAGATAAGCCAGCAGGATGGAGCGTGTAAAAAGCTGTGGAGAAGCTTTCAGAAGAACTTCTTCTCCGATTTTCCATCGGCGGGTTGTGTCGTACACCTGAATAAGTCCCGAGTCGCTTGTCAGAGCTCCGCAATGGTTTGCCGCAGCACAACTCCCACAGGCCGAAGTGCGTGGATCGATGCGAACGAAAACCGTAGAGTTGACTACCTGTTCAATAACCCCTTTGTGTGTGATATCTTGCATCAGATGAATTCGTTTTCGATCGTCTTTGGTAACTCTACCGCAGATAAGGATTGTGTTGATTCTCGTCGGCAATCGTACTACTTGGTCCATGTCCCGGATAGACAATTGTTTTTGGTGGTAGTGGGAGCAGCTCCTTCCGAATAGCAGCAATTAATTGATCTTGATCACCACCGGGGAGATCCGTTCTTCCCACAGAAAGGCGAAACAAAGCATCGCCACTAAATAGCCAACCTTCTTCTTCGCTGTAAAAGCAAAGGCTGCCCTGTGAATGGCCGGGCACGTAAAGACATTGTAATTTATGAGTGCCAAACCGGATTTCATCACTCGGTAAAAGTTCGTGTTTCAACTGAAAATTATGATCCTCCGGCCAAAGTATGCCAAATAACTGGCAACGTTCTCCCACTTTTGTCAACCACGAAAGATCACCCGCGTGAGCTTCAGTTTCCACTCCATAAGTCTTTTCTACCCAAGCATTGCCAAAGATATGGTCGAAGTGAAGGTGCGTATTTAATAGATGTGTGATTTGCAATTTCTCTTTTTCGATAAATGCTTTCAGTGCCTGTTGTTCCTCATTATAATATACAGAAGGATCAATAAGTACCGCTTCGTGCGATTGTTCATCCCAAAGGAGGTAACAATTTACCTCCACCATATTGAATTGAAAAGTTTTCAGTTTCATTTCTTTCTCTTTTTGTTGACTATAGGTAAATAAACTACCTTTTTTGTTTCAAAGAAAGGCTCTTCGAATATTTCACCGAGTGAAGTAATTTGGAGTAAGTTTCGAAACGAAACAGTCTCGCTGTCGAGCTCGCCACCTTTCAAGCAGATAAGTCCGTTGGGTAGAGCATTCTGGCCTGTTTCACAAACGTTATTGCGACAAATATTGTACAAATCAGCTAAAGGCATTACGGCTCTGCTGATAACAAAGTCGTAAGTGTCTTTCTCCTCTTGCGCGCGTTTATGCGAAGCAGTTACGTTTTTCAATCCAATAGCTTGAGCTACTTCTGTAGCTACTCGGATTTTCTTGCCGATGCTATCTACCAAATGGAATTGGCATTCTGGAAATAAGATGGCCAGTGGGATACCCGGGAAACCTCCTCCGGTACCTAAATCTAAGAGTCGACTGCCGGGAGTGAATCTTATAACTTTGGCAATACCCAGTGAATGAAGCACATGATGCTCGTAAAGATTCTCGATATCTTTACGTGAAATGACATTAATCTTTGCGTTCCAATCGGAGTAAAGAGCATAAAGCGCTTCAAATTGTTTGCGTTGTAGAGGACTGAGCTCGGGGAAATATTTAAGAATTAGCTCCATTCGTAAATCGTTATTTTAGATAATAAAGGATTAAAACGGAGCATCCTCACGCATCAATTCGCGTACATCACTCAGTTTAAGGGCAACTTCAATACTTCCTAAGGCATAGGGAGCTATGTCGTAGGGGTTGTAAAGGAATATCATTTTGTCATCTTGCACACAGAACGAAGCAGAAGGGAAGATGTCGGTATTGACAAAGTACCCCAAGTCCATAAGTTCTTCTTTCGATTGTACTTGGTTGTCAGCCATCAGTTGATCGATTAATAGCCCGTCGAGTTCTTCTTCGTAGCCGCTTTTAAATACATCACTCAGAGTGACCAATTTTCCGGTTTCTGCCATGATATTAAAAAGTTGAGCCGTTTGATTGGGATGCGCACCTCCTAAATATTGGTAAACAGTACTGCGAAAGGTTAGGATTCCGTTTTTCTGCTGTGTGAGGTGACAGGTTTGTTGGTACGAATAATTCATGCCTTCTTCCGGAAGCAGACTATCACGGCGGAGCTGTTTTAAATCTTCACGATAAGTCTTTAAAAAATTCTGTGAAAAGCTTTTGGCAGCTTCTTTCAAACTTAAAGAATCATATTCCATGCCAATTACTTTGGTAAGAATCAATTGGTTAATCTTTGTTAGGACTTCTTTTGAATGTGCCTTAGTTAGATATTGAATGTTGAATTTTACAGAGCAATCACCTAACTTAGCATTTTTCTGAAAAGGCTCTGTGACACTCAATACCACACTATCGGTTGCAATTTCATTACTCATTTTTGCCGCTTTGTTTCCTGAGCAGGCGGTCAATAGTAATATTATTGTGAGTAATGACGTGTGAATGAGTTTTTTATAAATAACTTGCATAACGTATCTTATTTTGCGAATTAGTTCAACGGCAAAGATACTCCTTTTTTTTGAAAAGCAAGGCATCCTTCGCGCTTTTTTTATATACTTTCGTCCTTATTTTCGAATATTTTTCGTACTTTTGCAGCCGATTGCAAACGAGCATTACGTACTCAATTAGAAGTCGGTATAACCCATCTCGTGTGCAATATTTAATATTTTACTAATAAAGAAACGATATAGAAAATGGAGTTAGCAAGCAAGTACAATCCCGCTGAAGTAGAAGGAAAGTGGTATCAATACTGGTTAGACCAGAAACTATTTAGCTCGAAGCCTGATGGTCGCGAGCCTTACACAATTGTCATCCCACCACCTAACGTCACAGGTGTGCTGCACATGGGGCACATGCTTAATAATACCATTCAAGATATTTTGGTTCGCCGTGCACGCATGGAGGGCAAAAATGCATGTTGGGTACCCGGTACCGACCATGCTTCTATTGCTACTGAAGCAAAGGTGGTTGGCCGTTTGGCACAGCAAGGCATTCAGAAAACCGACCTTACGCGTGATGAATTTTTGAAACATGCCTGGGAATGGACTGATGAACACGGTGGCATTATCTTGAAGCAACTCCGTAAACTCGGAGCTTCGTGCGACTGGGATCGTACGGCTTTCACGATGGATGAGGCTCGTAGCAGCAGCGTCTTAAAGGTGTTTGTCGATCTTTACAAAAAGGGATTAATTTACCGCGGAGTACGTATGGTGAATTGGGATCCACAAGCACTTACTGCGTTGAGTGATGAAGAAGTTATTTATAAGGAAGAACATAGTAAGTTGTTCTACCTTCGCTATAAAATAGAAGGTGAAGACGGATATGCCGTAGTGGCTACTACTCGTCCGGAAACCATCATGGGCGATACTGCAATGTGTATTAACCCCAATGATCCCAAGAATCAACACCTTCGTGGCAAGAAGGTCATTGTACCTCTTGTTGGGCGTGTAATTCCGGTGATTGAAGATGATTATGTAGACATTGAGTTTGGTACCGGTTGCCTAAAGGTAACTCCGGCCCACGATGTGAACGACTATATGTTGGGTGAGAAGTACAACCTTCCTACCATCGACATCTTTAACGATAACGGTACACTTAGCGATGCCGCCGGA
>JAGPIY010000173.1 GCA_018054715.1 Bacteroidaceae bacterium | reverse complement strand
CCTACCGGATGTAGCCGACTGGTATACAAATAATGGTAGCTTATACATGACTTCATTGGCATTTCTTCCTCTCGGACTGCCTGCAAATCATCCTTTCTGGACAGACCCGGCAGAAGATTGGACCTCTAAGAAAGCATGGAGTGGAAAGAAATTCCCTAAAGACCACGCTGTTCAGAATAGATAAATAAAATATCTAGCACACTTAACATAAAAAGAGGAACTTCCTGATCAACAACTTGTTGAAGGAGTTCCTCTTTTTAGGCATCCGCTCATTTAATACAATCAAGAACAAAAGATTACAAAAATATTTCGTTTTTTAATTCGAAAAGTGTACCTTTGCAACCTAACTTTATAAGAAGCAAACAGACAACCGATAAATAAAAAACGCTATGACTGGATATATTACTGAAGATACACGTAAAGTGACTACTCACCGACTGCTCGAAATGAAGGAAAGAGGTGAACGAATTTCGATGCTAACCTCGTATGATTACACTATTGCTAAGATTGTTGATCAGGCTGGAGTGGATGTTATTCTAGTAGGTGATTCTGCCTCTAACGTAATGGCAGGTAATGTTACTACTTTACCCATTACGCTCGACCAAATGATTTATCACGGAAAAAGTGTTGTTCGGGGCACTACCAGGGCATTGGTAGTAGTAGATATGCCTTTCGGCTCTTATCAAGGAAATCCAACCGAAGGCCTCAGCTCAGCGATTCGCATAATGAAGGAAACTCATGCCGACGCAGTGAAACTAGAAGGAGGGGAAGAAGTTATCGACTCTGTAAAACGCATTTTATCTGCCGGAATTCCTATTATGGGGCATCTTGGATTGATGCCACAATCGATAAATAAATACGGTACCTATACCGTACGTGCACGTGGAGAAGAAGAAGCAGATAAGTTAATTCGTGATGCGCAACTTCTTCAAGAAGCCGGTTGTTTTGGAATTGTTCTTGAAAAAATTCCTGCCGACTTAGCTAAACGTGTGGCTGAAATATTGACAATCCCAATTATTGGCATCGGAGCCGGAGGAGGATGTGATGGACAAGTGCTTGTGATACAAGATATGTTAGGGATGAGCCAAGGTTTTAGTCCAAAGTTTCTACGCCGCTATGCTGATCTGAACCGTGTAATGACAGATGCCATCGGGCAGTATGTAAGCGATGTAAAAAGCAAAGATTTCCCGAACGATACGGAACAATATTAATTGTTCAATAGATATTCTGACTCGTTATTAAATATCTTTTTGCAATAGCTAAAAAGAATTTATACAGAAATGCCCAAACAATGAAGTTGAATAATCTTTATTGTTTGGGCATAATCTATAAGATCAAGGCGTTTGATATGCGCGGTGTAAACTTCTATCTATTTACGACTTACGAGCTTCAGCCATTACTTGTTCTATTTCATCAGCCGAGTTAGCAAGATGACCTCCAAGAATACGCGAACCAGTTTCAGTAATCAGAATATCATCTTCAATACGAATACCTCCAAAATCTCGATAAGCATCTATCGCATCAAAATTAAGGAATTCCTTATTTGTACCATCTGCACGCCAAGCGTCAATTAGCCCTGGAATAAAGTAAATACCGGGTTCATCTGTTACTACATAACCAGGCTTTAAGCGGCGCCCCATACGCAATGATTTCACGCCAAACTGTGCAACCGGACGAACTTCTTCATCGTAACCTACGTTTATTTGATTCAAGTTCTCCATATCATGTACATCCATACCCATATTGTGCCCTAATCCACAAGGGAAGAAGAGAGCATGTGCTCCAGCTTTTAGTGCCTCATCGGTATTACCTTTTGTCAATCCTAAAGCTTTAAGTCCATCAAAAATGACACGGCAAGCCTCATAATGCACCTGCATATAGGTAACCTCAGGACGAGAAAACTCAATTGCTTTTTTATAGGCAGCGTATACAATATCGTAGATTTCGCGTTGCTTAGTAGTAAACTTACCACTAACGGGGAAAGTACGTGTATAGTCGCTACAATAATAACGTTCATTTTCGGCTCCACAATCGAGTAAAACCATATTTCCTTCTTTTAGAACTGCATTGTGGTAAGGGTTATGCAACGTTTCACCATGTTGAGAAAGAATCGTCGGGAATGAAATATTATTTCCATAGGAGAGAGCAACTCCATCTACCTGACCTGCTAAATATTTCTCCGTCATGCCCGGCTTGCATAAACGCATGGCTGTAAGTTCCATAAGCTGCCCTACCTTGCAAGCTTTTTCTATTTCTTCTATTTCACGAGGTTCTTTTGTGAGTCGCATAGACACCACTGCTTTGATAAATTCTTGCGAAGCACACTCAGCCTGCAAGCCTACACGGATACCGAGCATCTCATCAACCCACAATTTATTACGATATCGATATTGAGGCAAGAAATGGACTCTACGCCCTTGAGATACCGCAATTCTTAAATCTTCCGTCAACTCAGCAAGTGAGCCTGATTTCGATACATTCACTTGTGCACCAAGTTCATTAATCGTCGGTTGGGGGCCAGTCCATACAATATCATCAATTGAAGGATTATCACCATAAAGTTTAGATTCACACGAATCTACATCAATTACAGCAGCCAATCCTGGCAAGCTATGCCCAAAAAAATACAAAAAAGTACTATCCTGACGATATGCATATACATTCGCAGCATAGTTCATTCCAACTTCCTCATTGCCAAGAAAGAGGACTAATCCCGTTTGCACTTTACTACAAAGTGTCTGACGGCGTGTTTCATAAACAGTTGATTCAAACATTGTTCTATTTTTTAATCATTCATCAATTTACGATAACGGATGCGCTTAGGCTCCGCGTTTCCCATTCGTTTGAGTTTGTTCTCTTCGTATTCAGAGTAACTACCCTCAAAATAAAAGATTTCAGAATTTCCTTCAAAGGCTAAAATATGAGTACAGATACGATCTAAAAACCAACGATCGTGGGAGATAACTACCGCACAACCTGCAAATTCTTCTAAGCCTTCTTCAAGAGCTCGGAGAGTATTCACATCGATATCATTAGTTGGTTCGTCTAAAAGCAATACATTACCCTCTTCTTTGAGTGCCATAGCCAAATGCAAACGATTTCGCTCACCACCCGAAAGCATTCCACACTGTTTCTCTTGATCCGAACCCGCAAAATTAAAACGGGAAAGATAAGCACGTGCATTTATATCACGGCCTCCTAAACGAAGCAATTCATTGCCCTGCGAAATAACTTGATAAACCGTTTTCTTAAGGTCGATATCTTTATGCTGCTGATCAACATAAGCCACTTTCACTGTTTCGCCAACTTCAAAAGTTCCTTTATCAGGAGTTTCAAATCCCATAATCAAACGAAAAAGAGTTGTTTTACCAGCTCCATTTGGACCTATTACACCCACAATACCATTTGGAGGAAGCGTAAAATTAAGATCATCAAATAAGAGTCTATCTCCATAGGCCTTGGCTACATGCTGAGCTTCAATAACTTTATTACCTAAACGAGGGCCATTGGGAATAAATATCTCAAGTTTCGCTTCCTTCTCTTTCTGATCCTCACTCAATAATTTATCGTATGAGTTCAAACGAGCTCTACCTTTTGCTTGACGAGCTTTAGGAGCCATTCGTACCCATTCTAACTCACGTTCTAAGGTTTTACGGCGTTTGCTGGCCGTTTTTTCCTCCATTGCTAAACGCTTTGTTTTCTGATCCAACCACGAAGAATAATTGCCTTCCCAAGGAATGCCTTCTCCACGATCAAGCTCTAATATCCAACCAGCCACATGATCTAAGAAATAACGGTCGTGCGTCACAGCAATCACCGTACCTTCATATTGTTGCAAATGTTGCTCTAGCCAATCAATGCTTTCCGCATCAAGATGGTTAGTCGGTTCATCGAGTAATAAGATGTCGGGCTTTTGTAAAAGCAAACGGCATAATGCAACACGACGACGTTCACCACCGGAAAGAGAGTTTACGGGTTGATCGTCTGAAGGGCATCGCAGAGCGTCCATTGCACGTTCTAGTTTGCTATCAAGATTCCATGCATCTGTAGCATCAATAATATCTTGTAGTTCACCTTGACGCTGAAATAATTTATCCATTTTTTCAGTATCTTCATAATATTCAGGCAAACCGAATTTTTGATTTATCTCTTCATATTCAGCTAATGCATCTACCACCGGCTGAACTCCTTCCATCACTATTTCTTTTACCGTTTTA
>JAGPIY010000172.1 GCA_018054715.1 Bacteroidaceae bacterium | reverse complement strand
TTTTTGGTTTCAAGCGTTTAACTTCATAGCAAGTAAACAAACTCTTAGAGGTTCCTTTCAAAGAAGAGCCTTCAGAACAAAGTGACTTTGGAGCCGGATAAATAAGTACTGAAGCTTTTTCTTGATTTCTCACATCTAACTGCAACTTATTACCATCGCAAGTCAATTCAGAAGAAGTCAGGAAAAAGCGTTCTTCACCAGCCAGCTCTTCCTTCCAAAAAGAAAGCGAATTTTCTTCACTCAGTAATACAATACGTACTTTGCGATTAGCCGCATCACGCAAACAGAGAACAGCTTCGGTACTAGGTTTTATATTAGTAAAAAGAATTCGTTTCCCCACGTTTTGTACTTTTGCCACAGAGGATTCGATCGTGAGTCCATCTCCATCGAAAGCAAACTCAGCAGGTATTCCATTACATGCAGCAAACACAACTGTTAGCACATTGTCTTTATTTAATTTTGCAATCGGCTGAGCCGTAGCATAAGCTAGATTCAGCCCATTTAGGGACATATTAAAAGGCCAAAAAAAGCTACTATTAGAAGGAACCGTGATCGGCAAAGAGGGGAATTTCAACTTATCATGCAACAAGTCGACATTAAATTGAACTCCTTTTTTCGGACTCAACGTTTTCAAACGATGATAGTTATTGACAAAGATATAACCCGCATGGCCATCACTTCGCACGCACCAACGTAAGGTTGAATCGGACTTAAAATTAGTTGGTGCACCTTCAGGAAATGTTGAAGCCATAGAGGTGAGCTCCGAACCAAAATCCTTTAAAAAGAGATGCAAACGTCGCAACAAATGATAGTGTGGATTTACTTGCCCAAACTCTCCCAAAGGAGCTTGAAAGTCATAACTCTTAATAGGCAAGTCGTTATGGAACGTATAATTGCTAGTTTGCCGCTCATTTAAAGTAGTGAGTTCTCCATCCGGATTAGTGCCACCATGATACATATAATATCCCGGCAAATTACTGCCCGAACCAACACGTACCAAAGCCATCGAATAAACATCCATAGGGTCTATTTTTATGCGACGATGGTAGCTCGGCATCATGCCTCCACCCAATTCACACGTAAAATAGGGATAAGCCAAATCGCTCTGTTCATCCTTGCCCGAGTGCTTTGGTAACTGTTCCGTCGCAATTACAGTAGATCCGCGAAACGAACGAAATATATAACTTTTACCATAATCGCCCGGCATTTCAGTAAGTTTGCGATCCCAAAAACCATCTGCATAATCGCCATAGAGTGGAATGATCTCCCCAAATTGTGCAGGAGTAGCCAACTTAGGCCAACCAGTTCTTGTATACAGCGGCACATCAAAGCCGATTTCACGCACCATCTCCTTTAAGCCCATCAAGTGTTCCCAAGGTCCACTGTATTCATTCTCTAACTGAAGACCGATTATTGCTCCACCATCTTTCCAAAGCAATCCATTTACTTGTTGAAAAATACATCCATACCATTTCTTCAACTGTGCCAGATAAGCCGGATTATTATTACGCAACTTATAATTGCCGTTTACCATCCATTCAGGAAAACCACCATTACGTACTTCACCATGGCACCATGGTCCTATTCTTAAAATTACAGGCATCCCCAACTCATTACAAAGTTGAATAAATTTGCGCAGATTACGCTGACCCTCCCAATTATACTTCCCCTCAACTTCTTCATGGTGAATCCAAAACACGTAAGTTGAAACGATATTAATTCCCCCAGCACGCATCTTCAATAATTCTTTTCGCCAATCAGCATCCGGATAACGGGAAAAATGGAACTCTCCCATTACCGGCAATACCGGTTTACCATCACACAACATACTTAGTGAATTAAAAGTGATAGTATTTCCTTTACCATTGTTAGATATACCCATGTTAAAAAGTTGATAGATGGGCTGAACCTTATCAATCACTTTTACATAATTATCGGTTCTCTGATTAGTGTTTGCTTGACTATTAAATGACAAGACTAGTAATAGCGAAAGGAGAGTCGAACTTTTCATACAAAATATTGGTATCTAGTTAGTAATTTTATAAATGCATTTTTGCTAATTTAGTAAGCAGTTGCAAAGTTAATAAAAAAATCAGAACAAGAAATACAATAGGAACAAAATAGAAAATAACACGCGTTGACATTACTAAATATAATTAAATAATAACATTTCAGAGAGTTACATTAATACAGAATGTGTATCTTTGCAGCAACATATAATTTTATATGAAAATAATTTTTCACCCGTAATTACAACAGAATTATGAAAACGATTAATTTCAAAGCATTTGCCGCCACTGTATTTACCATGCTAACTTTTACCGCATGCGTAAATTCAGAAGACATAAACAGTTCTACGAGTGGTGCTACAGAGAATCCGCTTTCGGAAACAGTAGCAACAAACGGTGCTGACCAAAATTGGAGCAATATTCGCACAGTCAATCTTACTGTAGCAGTAAACGACGAATATCTCGGTGAATATAACTATGGAGTAACTGTATATGATAGTATCCCTATCAGTTCAGATGTTACGGCCCATGCACTTGTAGCCGGAACGGCTAAAACAGGGAAAGATTTTACTGCGTCTTTCTCAGTTCCTTCTTCTCTTACACAACTATATGTGCAGCAAACCGATCCTCGTGGCCGTAAGAATGTACGCGTTTATACTTTGAGCCAAGGCATAGATGTGGCTACGGCGACAATATCCTTTGCTGAATCTGTAGCAAGTGCAAGCAAGTATTCAATAAGCAAACGAGGGATAACAGAAAGTCAGGTAACAGTACCTACACCGACGGTTTATACTTCAATTCCCAGTAACGCAGTAGAATTAAGCACTTATTCAAATGGCAACTTCTTCAGTTCCAACACAAATTACAAAGTAACAGATTCCTACTCTAAGCTTGAAAATCATTGGAATACAGGCAATACAGTTGTTTATGTGAGTGGAACGTGGGATATAACAAATGCTGCTATGAAGCAACTCCAGAGTGGGATCACCCTTATTGTTATGCCGGGTGGTATAGTAAAAGCCAGCTCATTAGCTTTAGTAGGAAACAGCTCCCTTTATATAATGAAAGGTGGTACTTTAATTGCAGATAATCTAGCACCCTCAAATGGAAGTGGCGTATATAACTATGGCACATTGACTTTAGGCTCACTGACCGATAATTATAAAGAATTCTATAATGGCACTGGAGCTACTACATCCATTACCGGTTCTATGGCTACCAATGTTAGTTCTAATGTCTATAACCTTGGAAAACTAACAGTAGGCACTTTAGGAAATAATCCGGGCATAATTTATAATGCTGCAGATGCGGAAGCTCATTTTGGTACGCTTAATGTAGAATCAGGTGGAACAACTGGCAGTGTAATAAACTATGGCAAAATGTATGCTAACACAGTGAAAATTAGTTCTTCTAATTATCTATTTACAGCTTGCTGCTTTGAAACTACCGGAACAATGGATTTAAGCGATGCAAATGTATCCTTAGCTGGAGGCCGTTTAGAAGCTAATAAGCTTTTATTTAATAATAGCAAGATAGAGATGAAAGACGCTTCTTCCATAAAAGCTATTGAATCTATTGATTTTGGCTATAACCCGAGGATAAATGGTACAGGGGCAAATAATCTAGTAAAAGCTCCTACAATGACTTTTGGAGGGGCCTCTTCTCTAAATTCAGCTTCGAGTGGCTCACTAACTCTGGCTTCTGATCATTTCAATTACAGTTCAGGTGCAGTTACACCTGATGACAAGACCACGCTTTGCAAGATCGCTGATTGCACCGTTGTTCCTGCCTCTTGCGGCTCTACGACAACCGGCGGTGGAACTGGAACCGGAACTGATCCGGATAATCAAAACCCCACCTCTGTAGTGAATAGCACTATTTATTCGTACGCCTTTGAGGATAACTGGCCCGTGTATGGAGACTATGATATGAATGATGCAGTTATCTATTTAAATCAAAGTACTAAACAACTAAATTCAGAGGGGAAAGTCACTTCCTTTACCTTGAAAGGTACAGCCATGGCAGCAGGAGCTACAAAACCACTACAATTTTTAATTCGCTTGATCGGTATAGAGCCTTCTAACGTAACAGGTGTAAGTGGTGCTTCTGTTGATGTAGATAAAAGCACAGTTACATTCGGCAGCATTCATAGTTTTTTAGGTACAAGTATAGGTATAACAAATACGGTTGTGGGATCCAATACGGTAGCTCCTCGTAATTTTGAAGTTACCTTTACATTTACTCAACCCGTAACTCAGAGTGCA
>JAGPIY010000027.1 GCA_018054715.1 Bacteroidaceae bacterium | reverse complement strand
GTTAAATGGAGTGGATGTAGAAGATCGTATTCGTCAAATAGATGTATCTTCACGTGTAAGTCCAATTGCTGCAATAAGTTTTGTCCGTGAAGCACTTGTAGCCCAACAACAAGTTATGGGTAAAGAAAAAGGCATCGTAATGGACGGACGAGATATTGGCACAGTCGTTTTTCCTGACGCTGAACTTAAGATTTTTCTTACTGCGAGTGCAGAAGTGCGTGCAAAGCGTCGATATGATGAGTTAGTAGCAAAAGGAGATTCGGTAAGTTTTGAAGAAATACTTAAAAACGTGCAAGAACGCGATTATATTGATTCGCATCGTGCTGCATCGCCTTTACGCAAAGCGGAAGATGCTTTACTTCTTGATAATAGTAATTTAACCATTGCGGAACAGCAAGCATGGTTAATGAATGAATATAAGCGGGTTATTGAGCAATGAATAAAGAGTAAAATCAGCATGGTAGAGATTGACGAAAGTTCCGGATTTTGCTTTGGAGTTACTACTGCAATCAATAAGGCAGAAGAAGAGTTAGCAAAAGGAGAAACCTTATATTGCTTGGGTGACATTGTACATAACAGCAAAGAGGTGGAACGTTTGCGCGAGTTGGGATTGGTGACAATTAATCATGAACAACTAGCGCAATTGCATAATGTGAAAGTACTTCTTCGAGCACATGGAGAACCCCCTAGCACTTATCAGTTGGCTGCTCGTAATCAGATTGAAATCATAGATGCTACTTGTCCCGTTGTATTGCGTTTGCAACGTCGTATAAAGGATGAGTATGGTGCTAAAAGCAGAGCAAAACAGATTGTAATCTTTGGGAAGAACGGACATGCGGAGGTATTGGGTTTGGTAGGACAAACACAAGGAAAAGCAATTGTAATTCAAAAGTTGGAAGATGCTTACTTGCTGGATTTTAGCAAAGATATTTATCTTTACTCCCAAACCACAAAGTCGGTTCCTGAATTTAGTAAAATTGAAGAATATATTGCTAAACACATAGCCCCATCAGCAACCTTCAAGAGCTATGATACTATTTGTCGACAGGTGAGTAACCGTATCGATAATATTCGAAAGTTTGCAGCTTCGCATGATTTAATTTTCTTTGTTTCGGGAAAAAAGTCCTCAAATGGGAAGGTCCTTTTTGGTGAATGCTTGGATGTGAATCCGAATTCCCATCTTATTGACAGCATTGAGGAGATTAAAATAGAATTGGTTAAAAATGCCAAATCGATAGGAATTTGTGGAGCGACCTCTACACCGAAGTGGCTGATGGAAGAAATTAAATGCCAAATTGACAGAATTCTAGCTAAATAAAAAGAAAAAATAAACTTCTTTCTTGCAAGATTTACAAACTTTGCGTAACTTTGTACTCTCAATTATAGATTGTAGAGAAAACACTAGATAAATCATTAAGGATATTAGTATGAATAAAGTAAATTGTATTGGAATTCTAACTTCAGGAGGTGATGCGCCTGGGATGAACGCAGCAATTCGTGCCATTACACGTGCAGCCATTTGTAACGGACTCTCTGTAAAAGCTATTTATCATGGATATAAAGGACTTATTACCGGCGAAATAGAAGAATTTAAAACAGAAAATGTAAGTAACATCATTCAGTTGGGTGGTACTATTTTGAAAACTGCTCGTTGCATCGAATTTCGTACTGAAGAGGGGCGAAAAGTTGCTTATGAAAACATGAAAGAACATGGCATTGATGCTCTTGTAATAATTGGTGGAGATGGTTCGTTGACCGGTGCACGTATTTTTGCACAAGAATATGATGTGCCTTGTATCGGTTTGCCGGGAACAATCGACAATGATCTTTATGGCACAGACAGAACTATTGGCTACGATACAGCTCTAAATACAATTCTTGACGCAGTTGATAAAATCAGAGATACTGCGACTTCGCATGAACGTCTGTTCTTTATTGAAGTGATGGGTCGTGATGCGGGTTTCTTAGCACTTAATGGTGCTATTGCTGCAGGTGCTGAAGCAGCTATTATTCCGGAACTTTCTACAGAGGTTGACCAACTAGAGGAACTCATTAAAAATGGATTCCGTAAATCGAAGTCATCAAGTATTGTACTTGTAGCTGAAAGTGAAATTACAGGTGGAGCTATGCATTATGCAAATCGTGTAAAAAATGAATATCCTGATTATGATGTACGTGTTACTATTTTAGGACATTTGCAACGTGGAGGCAGTCCTTCTGCTATCGACCGTATTCTTGCTTCCCGCTTAGGAGTAGCTGCAATTGATGCATTACTCGAAGGACAGCGTAATGTAATGGTAGGAATTCAAAATGACCAGGTGGTATATGTGCCTTTCACAAAAGCTATTAAGAATGATAAACCTATTGATTTTGAACTAATTCGCGTACTTCGTGAACTTAGCATCTAAGCGATAGTTGGTTATAAAGAATAAAAAGAATCACCGTGTTTCGAAAGCTATAATGCTAATCGAAACACGGTGATTCTTTTTATTTAGTAGATTTCCTTATTTATCAAAGAAATCCTAAGTTTTATTTAATTCATACTGGATAGCATCATTTCTTGAATACTGAGCAGTTCCATTCGGCATGCCAAGAAATCTCAGGTTTGCCGTCTTTATCAAAAGAAAGAGGCAACCAGATGTAGCGTGAATCGGCTAGATCTTTTTTCTTCCACATGTCGAAAAGAGCGATGTAGGCATTCTTTTTCCCCTGAATAGGTTGTACGTAAGTACTTTGTCCATAGAATGTAATCTTTGAGTCCGGGCCGGTACAAGGGTCACCAATAATAGTCCATTCACCCATAATACTATCAGCCACAGCAATTTCTGCGGTATTGGGATTCCACCCGGTACAACCCGATGAGAGCATATAATATTTCTTTTTATATTTAAATACAGCAGGTGCTTCGCGTGCTAGACCTATAAAGCGGCGCACAAAGCGACCGGTTGGTTTTAGATAGTCATCAGTAAGTTCACTAATATGCAACGTCTGATTTTCTTCAGAAGATGCAAACTGATAAGCTTTTCCATTGTCGTCAACAAATACGGTTTGATCACGGCTCATGCTATCGTTCGGGCGGAAAGAACCTAAATAGGTAAATTCACCTGTGGGACTATCAGAGATAGCAACACCTGCAGCAGCTTTCCCATAGTTTGCACTTTCTACATGTGCCCACATCACAAATTTCTTTGTCTTCTTGTTATAGATCACTTTTGGACGTTCTAATACTTGCGAAGGATGCAAATCGTGATAAGGTAAATTGGGTATAGCCTTAAGTACTAAACCTTCATACTTCCAATTCAAAAGATCTTTTGATGAGTAACAGCTTATACCTGTAACATCCGTGCGATAACACTCCCAAGTAGCCCATGAGGGAAGAGTGGTTTCGCCAACTTTGTATTCACCATACCAATAATACGTACCTTTGTGATAAAGCAATCCGCCTCCATGTGCATTGATGGGATTGCCTTCAGTATCGGTCCAAACAGCTTTAGGCGTAAAAAGTTTGTGTTTTGTAGCTTGCGGACTTTTAGCGTTGAGTGCAAAGAAACACAATAATAACGCAAGGAATGAAAATGTAAATCGTTTCATGTAACTTGTGAGTTTTTATAAATATCTCACAAAGATAACATTCTAAGTACAATTAAACAAGAAAAAAATCTTTTTAAAACAAATATTCAGGCTTTTTATGGCTGTTTCATTGGTTTTTTGTAACTTTGCAGCAACTAAAAAAATAGTAAATCAATGAAACGTTATTCTTTATTTTCCGCTTTTAGTGTAGGCATTTTAATGCTAGTGTGTAATCTTAACTTAACATCATGTACATCTTGCTCAAAAGAGAAAAAAGATGATGCAGCTAAGGAAGCTACTGAGATTGAGCGGCAATATCAAAATCAAAAAGCTGATGATTCTAATAATGATTTTGAAAGTAATCAAAACGATGAAGAAGGCGATCCCAATGCCAACATCGACAATATTCCCGTAATAACTCATTCTGATGAGGTTCTCGTGGGTATTCAAGAACTTCGTAGACAAGTAAACATCACACGTGATTTGGTTAAAAAGCACAATGCTACCGGCGATGCGAAGTATAAGCATCAAGCAGAGGTAATCTATACTAAGGCTCGTAAAACTCAAGATAAGCTGTTGAGTGCAGAGGTAGCAGCTACCGGAACAGAAAAGATGAAAGTAAATACTTTAATGAATGAATTAGATGGGCTGATGAACGACATACAGCATTAATTACGTTCTTTCAATATAAGATTTTCATTGTTTCAGGCGCAAAGAAATGATTTACAGGTCCATGACCCTTTCCTATCTTCACTTCTGCTCCTGCAATGATGGCTTGTCCAATATAAATTTTGGCTTTACGTACAGCGTCCTTTAAAGCAAGTCCACGAGCCATATATGCTGCAATAGCTGAAGATAAGGTACATCCTGTGCCGTGTAGGTTGGAAGTTTCTACACGTTCTTGTTCTATCTGCAACTCTTCACCGGTACAAGTGAGTAGTAAGTCGACCATTCGATTTCCCTCTAAATGTCCTCCTTTTATCAATACAGCAAACGATCCATAGCGAAGTAATCGTATTGCACAGTCTTTCATTTGGGTTACATTATTAGGAAGTCCTTCCAGTTGAAGTAATTTGGATGTTTCGTGGAGGTTGGGAGTTAGTAGTGAGCAGATAGGGAATAAATCTGATTTTAAAAAGTTTATAGCTTCCGGATCCATCAGCTGACTTCCACTTGTACTAACCATCACAGGGTCGCAAATGATAGGTACTTTGCGATATCCTTTCAAGCAATCTACAATGATGCGTGCGTTTTCAAGACTTCCAATCATTCCAATCTTTATGGCATGTGGTTCAAGGTCAGTCAGTACAGCCATAATTTGTGCGCGGAGTATATCCGGAGTAGTAGGTTGAATGCCATAAACTCCAGTTGTATTTTGTGCCGTTAAGGCAGTAATTGCCGAAGCGGCGTATACGCCAAGTGAGGAGATCGTTTTGATATCTGCCTGAATTCCGGCACCACCACTACTGTCGCTGCCTGCGATTGTAAGTACAATAGGATAATTCATATATATTTTTTTAGAGTGTCGAGTACATATTCAATAGTCGGCTCTTTCCATAAGTCCCCTAATATGGCAACTCCACCAAAATGAAGTGTAGAGAGAGCTTCTAATTTTGAGGAAGTGATGCCACCTAGTGCAATGACCTGAGCATCAATAAGTCCTTCATCCGAAGCTTTCTGTAATTCTTTCTCTGAAAAGCCGGATTGATATCCTTTTTTGGAAATACTGTCGTAAACAGGACTTAAGAAGAGATAGTCACATCGTTTTTTAGCTTCCGGCAGTTCTTGTAAACTATGACAAGAACAACTTATCCGCCCTTTATAATTTACAGGAGGCAATGGGTGAGTAGCATTCAAGTGGACTCCACCTAAATTATGCGATACGGCCAAGTCAAGATGATTATGAATCGCAATGCGTGAATAATATTGAGTAGGTATTTCTTCCAACAATTTTTCAACCTTTCTTATTGTACCTCTTGGTTTTCGCAGATGCAAAAAAGGAAGTCCTTCCGCTAGTAAAGCAGTTAGTAAGGAGCCTTCTTGAGGTAGAAACTCAGGGTACGTGATCGCAATGAGTTGCATAGACAGATCTTCTTTGTACATTTTTATAAGTATAAGGTTTATTCTTTTCAGAGAATAAGAATTAAAGTTCGATGAGATTAGACTGCAAAGTGCAGAAATCGATCGTCCAGAGTTTACCACTTAGCACCTCTCCGTATCCGCAAATCAGTTTGAGAACTTCACCGGCTTCTATTAATCCGATTACTCCCGGTACAATTCCTACCACTCCTTTCGGAGGTGGGGGCAAACGTAGCATAGCTTCCTCAGAAGGGAATAAATCGCGAAAAGAATAATCCTTTTGCGGAGTAGGGAGGTTCTGTGTAGCAGGATCTGTATAATGAAAAACAGAAACCAAGCCACTTAATTCTCGGATTGCCCCATGTACAAAAGGTTTTTTCAGTGAAGCACAAACCGAATCGATCAGATAGCGCGTAGCAAAATTATCACAACCATCGACAATAATATCATACTCACTAATCAGAGCTTCGGCATTTTCGGCGGTTAAACGACAAGAATATGCTTTTACCTCGCCAGCTAAGTCCGGATTAAGTCGCAATAGTTTTCGACGAGCCTCTTCTGCTTTAGAAGCACCTACTTGTGAAGTTTCGTAAAGTACTTGACGATGCAAATTAGTAATGCTTACCACATCATCATCTACCAGTCCAATTGTTCCCACACCGGCTCCTGCAAGATATAAGGCAATGGGAGAACCGAGCCCTCCCACGCCTATAATAAGTACCTTCGCTTGTGCAAGACGTTTTTGTCCTTCTTCACCAATTTCAGGTAGAATAAGTTGACGCATATATCGTTCTTCCATAAGTGTTTATATATTATAAACTAAAAATTAGTTTAATGCATTGTCCCAATCTTTCCATACCGGTTCACGACCGATAGCCTTTAAAGCAGCTGTTACTTCTTTCGCCGTGCGGTCGTCAGAAATATGGAATTGCTCTAAAGCCGTAGGATAAGAATAATATCCACCCGGTTCCGTTTTACTTTCTGCGCTCATCGTTGTAACTCCAAGGGTAGCCATATTATCGCGCATCTCAGCCAATTCACGTGTAGAATACGAAATATCCACATCAGGATCTAGGATACGGAATGCAAAAGTAAGTTGAGCCAGCTGCTTATCGTTCATAATCACGTTGGGTTGAAAACCACCATTCTCAGCAGCTCGCATACGAGGAAAGTTTACGCTATATTTGGTTTTCCAGTAATTTTTCCGCAGATAACGCAAGTGAAAAGCCATCATCGTCATATCCGTACGCCATTCTTCAAGTCCCACAAGTACCCCCATACCAATGGTGTGTACTCCGGCTTGCCCCATACGGTCGAAGCCATTCACTCTCCATTCAAAGTCAGCCTTCATACCCTTAGGGTGATAAATATTATAGCGCTCGCGATGGTAGGTTTCTTGGAAGCAAATTACCCCGTTCAATCCATGTTCTGTCAATTCTTTATACTCTTCTGCCGCAAGAGGCATAACCTCTATTTTCAGATTTGAGAAATAAGGTTTTGCCAAATCAAGAGCTTTAGCAATGTAATCGACTCCGGCTTTGTGAGGGTTTTCACCAGTTACCAGCAGAATGTTTTCAAATGGAGCTAATTTCTTGATAGCCTTATATTCGTTTACAATTTCCTCTTCAGTAAGGATAGTACGTTTCATTGGGTTGCTAGCATGAAACCCGCAATAAACGCAACCGTTGACACATGAGTTAGTAAGATATAAAGGCACAAACATCTGCATTGTTTTACCAAAACGTGCCAAAGTTATTTTCTGACTACGTTGTGCCATTATCTCCAAATAAGGTTCGGCGGCAGGTGAAATTAGCGCCATAAAATCGTCCATATCAATATGCGTTTTGCTTAACGCACGGCGTACATCTGCGTCTGTTTTAGAATAGATGGCCGATTCGGTCTCTTCCCAATTTATTTTTTTAAGTTCGTCACTAAACATTTTTATTTATTTTTTTAAGTATATTTCTCACCGAACTCTTTATGGCCGATGAGAAATAATCTAGTTCAGTATTTATCAGAATACACTTATATTCAGGCAATAGTTCTGGTTCCAAGAGACACATCTTATATGCAAGCTTCAAACAAATTACTTGCACAGCAAAAGGAGATTTCATGTCGAACATGTGTTCCAGACAAAAGTCGAAGAATTCCACATTCAGAGGTTCAACGATAGGTATTTGTTCTAGTATATGAAGAATCTGTCGTTTCATCCCCTCATTCCCTCCTTCTTGCTGAATCAACTTCATAAAATCCTCTCTATAAGGTAGGAACCATTCTGGATGTACCTTGCAAAGATGGGTACAGACCCAAGCGGCATGCCACGAAACTCTGGAGTCCGGATCGAAAAGAAGAGGGTAGAGATCCTCTGTGAAATCAGACTCATCCGTTTGCACACGTAGTACAACTTCATCCACAATCTTTCGATTGATAGCGCTTTTTCCCAATATATCGCGATATTCTGGCATACATTTTACTTAGTACAGTCTTCTAAATCATGGCTAAGCTTCATTGCACAGAAGTTGGGACCACACATAGTGCAGTACTCAGAATCTTCGTGACGTCCAGCCTTGAAATATTCGAGGGCACGTTCCGGGTCGAGTGAAAGATTGAATTGATCTTTCCATCGGAACTCATAGCGCGCTTTCGAAAGTGCATTGTCGCGTACAGAAGCTCCGGGATGTCCTTTTGCTAAGTCAGCTGCATGCGCTGCTATCTTATAAGTAATTACACCTACACGTACATCTTCTTTATTAGGTAACCCAAGATGTTCCTTTGGAGTAACATAGCAAAGCATTGCAGTACCCAGCCAACCAATTTGTGCCGCACCAATTGCCGAGGTAATGTGATCGTAACCCGGAGCAATGTCAGTAACCAACGGTCCTAATGTGTAGAAAGGAGCATTGTGGCATTTCTCGATTTGGCGATCCATGTTTTCTTTAATTTTATGCAAAGGCACATGACCAGGGCCTTCAATGAACGCTTGTACATGCTTTTCCCAAGCACGTACCACAAGTTCGCCCATAGTGTCGAGTTCCGCAAATTGAGCTTCATCGTTAGCATCGTGGGTAGAGCCCGGACGTAATCCGTCGCCCAACGAAACCGCTACATCATATTGAGCAAGGATATCACAGATATCATCGAAATGCTCGTAAAGAAAACTCTCTTTGTTGTGCATCAAGCACCACTTGCTCATGATAGAGCCTCCGCGTGAAACAATGCCACAAAGACGTTTATTGGCTAAATGCACATTATGTCGACGGATGCCGGCGTGAATGGTGAAATAGTCAACCCCTTGTTCGCATTGTTCAATAAGCGTATCGCGATAAATTTCCCATGTAAGATCTTCCACACGGCCATTTACTTTCTCTAGTGCCTGATAGATAGGCACAGTGCCTACAGGAACCGGACAGTTGCGTACAATCCACTCTCTGGTTTCGTGAATATGTTCGCCGGTAGAAAGATCCATCAGCGTATCACCACCCCAACGACAACTCCACACAGCTTTCGAAACTTCCTCTTCAATGCTTGAAGATGTAGCCGAATTACCAATATTTGTATTGATTTTTACAAGGAAATTGCGACCGATAATCATAGGCTCTGCTTCAGGATGGTTGATGTTGGCAGGCAACACCGCACGGCCTTCAGCAATTTCAACTCGCACAAACTCAGGAGTGATGTGTGAGTCGATGCCCAATTCTTCGCAGTTCATATTTTCACGGATGGCTACATACTCCATTTCCGGAGTGATGATACCTTGTTTCGCATAATACATCTGGCTGATTGATTCTCCTTGTTTTGCACGATAGGGTAATGCGATATGCTCGAAACGGAGATGATCAAGTGATGCATCATCGCGACGTTTGCGACCGTATTCAGAGGATATTTCCGGTAGCAGTTCTACATCACCGCGCTTTACAATCCATTCTTCGCGCAAACGTGGTAATCCTTTTTTCAGATCAAGATCTGCTTGAGGGTCAGAGAATGGACCGGAAGTGTCGTAGATAAATACATCCGGATTCTTTGTCATTTGTTTTTCACCATTCACTTTTTTCACCGTAGGCATTTGTTTTACTTTGCGCATTGCCACGCGGATTTCAGGAAATAGTTTACCGTTGATGTATACCTTCTCGCTGTTGGGGAAGGGAGTTCTAGTTAATTGATTCATAAATAGTCTAAGATAAAGTTAGAGAATTAGTCAGTTAAGAATGCTGTAAGAGGAGATGAAGCATTCGCGGTGAAGGCTATTGTGCCAAGACCTGCCTCGAAAGCCTGTCTGCCGGCTTCTACGCTTTTGCGGAAGGCTTCAGCCATAGCTACCGGATTACCTGCTACTGCGATTGCTGTGTTTACAAGAACCGCATCAGCCCCCATTTCCATAGCTTCAGCGGCGTGTGAAGGAGCTCCAATACCTGCATCAACAATCACAGGGACACTGCTTTGCTCGATGATAATCTGGAGAAAGTCTCGTGTTGCCAGTCCGCGGTTGCTACCTATTGGGGCTGCAAGAGGCATTACGGTAGCTGCACCAGCTTCTTCAAGTTGCCTACAAAGTACAGGATCAGCCTGACAGTAAGGGAGTACCGTAAAGCCTAGCTTTACTAATTGTTCCGTAGCCTTCAATGTTTCAACCGAATCGGGTAGAAGGTAGCGAGGGTCGGGATGCACTTCTAGTTTTAGCCATTTTGTGCCAAACGCCTCTGCAGCCATTTGAGCAGCAAAGATAGCTTCTTCAGCGGTACGTGCACCACTTGTGTTAGGTAATAGTTGAATGTGTGGATGAGCAATATGCTTCCACATATCGTCGTTCTCATTTTGCAAGTCAATACGCTTCATTGCCACAGTCACCATTTCGGTTCCTGAGGCAAGAATGGCTTGCTCCATAAGTTGGTTACTACTGAATTTGCCTGTTCCAAGAAACAGACGTGAGCCGAAAGTTTTGCCGGCAATAATTAATTGTTCCATAATACGGATATCTTTTAATTCGTTTTTAGTTCGTTTTAAGTGATTTTGAAATCTTATCTACAAGCAGCTTCGTCTGCATAACAGGATCTTCCGCTTGTAAAATAGTGCTTGAAAGGGCTATTCCGTGAATGCCAATCGAGAGGATGGAAGGAATATCTTCCTGAGTAATGCCGCCAATCGCAACCACAGGCAGATTAATCTGCGCTTCTTTCATCTGAGTTACAATTTTAATATATCCCTCAAGGCCGAGTATCGGACTGAGCTGCGTTTTAGTAGTGGTGAAGCGGAAAGGCCCACAGCCAATGTATGAAGCTCCATTATCATAATGTGCTTTTACATCTTCGAAGGTATTTGCCGTACCTCCAATGAGATACTTTTCTCCCAAGATACGTCGGGCTTCATTAATCGGCATATCGTTTTTACCTAGGTGTACGCCGTCTGCGCCCAACTCTTTTACGAGTTCTACATGATCATCGAGCAAAAAAGTAGCATTGACGGCTCGACAGAATGGGAGAATCAGTTGTGCGTTTTTGCGGACTTCATCAAGGGAGGCATCTTTCATCCGCAGTTGAATCCATCTACAACCTCCTTCTAAGGCCATACGTGCAGAAGCTACATAGTCGTATTCCGCTGTAAAATGAGTGATAAATTGCAGCCGAAAATTTTCGTAGTTTATGAATGTCTTCATTCTATTGAGATAAGAATCAGCCCCCACAAGCCGCTTTTATGACCACAATTTTGTCCTGCTCAACTAAACTGGTTGCAGCCCATTGTGTGCGAGGTATCATTTTATTGTTTACTGCAATTGCAGTACCGGCAGGGGAGAGTTTAAGCTCCTCGGCTACTGTTTGTAGAGTCGCCGTAGCAGGTAATTCTACTTTTTTACCATTGATTTCTAGTTGCATCGTGCTTCCTTTTTAATAAATTCAGATACGAAAAAACGCGGAGTTTCTTAAAGAAACTGCGCGAAACAAAGCGGAATGCGTATGGATTGGGGGTCGATAATCGCAACAATCCCTTCGGCCGTATGAGCGGCATCAGGTTCGTAGGGTATAATCTCAGCCCAGCCTTACAGCGGACACCCCTTTGTTTTACAGCGACAAAGTTACATAGAATATTCCGAGACACCAAAAAGTTTTCACGTTTTTTTTGTGAAATTGTTTGCTTTTTCAAAAAGAGTTCGTATTTTTGTAGAAACAATCTTTTAAACGAACAACGAATATGGTAGAGATTTCTGTTATAATACCATCCTATAAGCCTGATACTTATATCTTTGAATGCTTGGAGTCATTACGGATGCAGACACTCTCTCCCCAATTGATTGAGGTGATCGTTGTTCTAAATGGTTGCAACGATCCCTATTTTGCCGAGTTAAAGGTGTATGAAGAGGAAATTAAAGGAAAGCTCAAGTTGCGACTTTTCCAAATAGATAAAGGTGGAGTTTCAAACGCACGTAATTTTGCAATGCAGCTTGCCCATGGTCGGTTTATTACATTTATTGATGATGACGACAATGTTTCGCCTACTTATCTTGAAGAAATGTATAAGGTAGCGTTGACTGGAGCTATTCCTGCTTCGAATATAATAGCCTTCAGCGAAGGAGCAAACAATGGGCAACCTTATTTTATAAGTGATGCTTATCAGCGGGTGAAAGGAAAAGGTGCGCAACCCATCATGCAGGTGCGTAGCTACATGTCGGTAGTATATTGCAAACTGATTCCAAAGGAATTGTTGGAGGATCGCTTCTTTGACACACGCTTTACGAACGGAGAAGATTGTCTTTTTATGACGATGATGAGTGATAGAATAAAATCACTTACTCCTACGGGTGAAACTGCAATCTATTATCGTCGTTTACGAGCTGGTTCGGCTGTGACTAGGAAGATGAGTTTTAAGGAACGTGCTTGGAATTCGATTATATTGAGCTTAGCTTATATTTGGCTTTTTGTGAAACATCCATTTAGCTATAATCCTATCTTCTTTGCGACTCGTGTAATTGCTTCTTTGCGAGGGATGGTTAAGCAATATGATACTTATCAAGAATATTACATTTTATAGTTTATAAAAGACTAACTAATCCAAACAGTAAGGGCAGCTACTTTTTAAAGTGCTGCCCTTATTTTATTTGTTAGCTAAGTTTTTTATTGAAACTTAGAAGAGAGTGACCAACCACAATCTTTATACCATTGCAAGGTTTTGTAGAAAGTTAGATGATTTTGGTAAATAGATTTTATTCCGGCAGTAGAATAACCATATTTACTGTATACAGTATTATAATCAGCGAGTGAAGGTACATATCCACTTAATCCACAGAAATTAGGGATAGGATAGATTAGATAATTTGATTCGATAGAAATGCCATTTGATGATATAGAAACCTGATCAGTATTAGCTGAAGCGTATGCCGTATTCCATTTCTTGACAAGAATTTGATTCATCGTTGTTTTGATCTTAGCAAGGGCTGTTTGTCCTGCTGTAGAGGATCCGGCTATTGTATCGCACATTTGCATAAAATCACGATTAAAATAATAGGCCGAAGTCTCTTCGAAAAGTTCTAAACCAGTACAGGTAAGCGAATTTGCTCTTGATTGGCATTCAGGAACTTCAAGCATTTCTTTAAAGGCTAACGCGAGTTCTTTAATTTCTGCTTCATTTATCAAGCTCATAGTGCAAGTCGCTTTCGAATAATACGAATAGAAAGCATTTCCAGCAGCAGTAAGCCCTGTTTCATCCATTGTTGCCAAACCACTCATTGAAGTAGCATAAGGAATTCCATATCCCCAAATAGAAGCAGCAGAAGCCATAAAATAATTGGTTACATCTTTCAATTCATAAGCCACTTCAATGCCTCCCATTAGGCAAGAGTCGAAGAGAATATATTGCAATTTCTTTCCTGTTACTGCGTTCACATTGGCCAGTGCCGTAGCGATGGTTGGAATGTTCATGGTAAAAGTATAATAATCACTTTTAATTTCTGTTCTCCATTCTGCACCAAAACTTTTTGCTCGCAGACTTTCGGGTATTTCGTACCCTTCAAACCAAGATCCTCCATGCGAAGACAGTATCAATCCATACTTTTCAGCTGGGAATCGGGTATAAGCATCTGCGATTACTTTGCTCATTATATTTGGATCGGTAGAATATTGATCCGAATAAGTACAGACCGTATCACGTTCTACCTGTCCGTCGCTACGCAATTTTATTTGATACAGAACCGGTTCTGTATTTTTATCAATATAGACTAACCAAGTAGAACCTACGGGAGCTTTCTTAATACCAACCAACATTTGTTGGATGTTATATTCCATATAATCATAATTGCTACCGTTATAATCTGTATTATAAGTCAAGCTATTTTCTCCAATCATATAAACCAAAGTGGTCGTATTGGCTGTATCCAAGCTTGTCGTATCACCCTTCGAACTTACAATTGGTTCATCCGAACTTCCACAAGCTGTAACAAAGCATGTAAGTAGTCCTATCGCAATAAAAAGACGAAAAAATGACTTCATTTTTTAAACTTAAATTCGTTTTGAGGGATAACCTTCCAATTTATTTTAGGATCATTGTGTCTTTTCATGACCTTCTCCATTTGCTTATTGGCTGACTTTTCGTTTTTTTCATTGAAAATGACCGTAGTTGGATTAGGAACGCCTTTGCTAATAAGATAAGCACGTAGTTGATCGCTAAAGATGCCTGTTTTTACAAG
>JAGPIY010000171.1 GCA_018054715.1 Bacteroidaceae bacterium | reverse complement strand
CATTATGCATATTGCCTCTCGGTTTAGCTGAACCTTTTGACGAAAAACGATAATTATCTTCACTCGCCGACAATATACGCTCTCCTTCAAATGAACTAGAAGCCTGCATAAAATGATTATAATTGTAGTTAACTGTCGTAGTAAATTTTCCCTTCTGCACCGTAGTATAAAGTCCTCCTCCAACTCCGGTATTGCGAGCCGTTGAAGTCAATGAGAGATTATAACCTTCCATTCGTTTGCCTTGGGTTATAATATTAAGAATACCGGTCACTCCTTCCGCATCGTATTTTGCACCCGGGTTGGTAATTACTTCAATACGTTTGATGCTACTTGCCGGCATAGAACGCAATACATCCTTTGGATTATTGCTCATCATGTTGTTCGGTTTGCCATTCACATAGATTTTAAACTTGCTGGAACCATTCACTTGGATGTTCTCCTCTGCATCTACCGTTACCAAAGGAACTTTACGAAGCATTTCGATCATATTATCCGTTTTCGAATCGGGATCTTGCTCTACATTATAGGTCATCTTATCGGTTTCCATCTTGATGATAGGGCGCTGTGCTACTACCGTCACCTCTTTCATAACGGAATCTGGATAAGCAGACTCATTAATCTGCTTTTCGGAAGTGCTAGTAGCACTCGACACTGCAGTGGAATCTGCTTTTGCAGCAGGTTTATCACCCGTAGATTCCTGTGCAAAGAGAGATACCGGGGCTAAAAGGCAAAGCCCGATAATTGTTTTGACTTTCATCATTTTCTTTGTATTTGATTTGTATTTCACTTCATTGCTGACGATCGATTATAGCGGATTGTCATCGCTCCTTTACTTTTCAATTGAATGGAGGCTTTCTCGTTTTTTGGCAACCAGTTAAGCACTTCAGAGCCTGTTTCAGGAGAATAATTCACATCATTATTTTCTTCACTACCACGCAGATTTTCCACTTTCACTCGACTTTCTTGAACACTCCAACTAGATAAATTGTCAAGATCCAAATCTAATGTATCCACAAATAATTGATATAGACTACAAGTCGAACTGCTCTCGTAAGGAAAAGCAACCACCCGCAACGATTGGAAAGAGCAACTATCTTCAGCAGTTAAGTCGCCTCCAAATAAATTCATCGTCAATAATGGGAGATGCAAAGATTTAAGAGTGCATTTCACAAATGGGTAAGTAGTAACTTTCTCTAATTGCTTATCGGCATAGTAAGTCAGATAAAAAATAGTGCGATTGTACCGGCGTCCATTTTCTTTATTCCATTTAGCTAGCTCCGAAGCATCAAAAGAAAGATGCAATACATTATTTTTTCGGCTTATCCGCAAAGCTTTCTTCAAAGCACTAGGCAGAACCAATGTGCCCGGTTTTATGTTTTTATTTTTATCAGCTGCTGTCGGAGATGTAATTTCTAGTTCTGCTTCAAGATGATCTTCTATATTTTCTCCATCGATATGTATCAACGAATCCATAATAAAGGTGGAACAAATTGGCAAGCTTACTGAATCGCATTCTCTAGGGGTCAAACCAATATGCTGTACTTCTAATTTAGCCTCCGATTGATTTGTATCTGTATCCGTATCTGTATATCCCATGCCTATAATAGATATAAGCAAACAGCTTACTACCGCCGGAAGGGCAGCTAGTATGATTAATATTTTAGTCGTGACTTTCATCTTTCTTGTTTTTTTGAGGTTTATTGGCACAAAATTCTTTGTATTTCTGAGCGATCTTCTCCAAAGATATATCCAATCTTTGCATATCTTCAAATAGGCGAGGCAAATCATCCATTTCAAAAGCTTCACGTGCCTTTTTTACTAACAAGGCTTGTGCCCCAGAGGCCACAAAGTAGCCAATACCTCGTTTGTTATAGATAGCTCCTAATTGCTGAAGATATTCGTAAGTTCGCATTACCGTATTCGCATTTACCTCTACCAGTGCTGCATACTCACGAACAGAGGGTATACGAGACTCCTCCAAATAGTAAGCAGTAATGATATCGTTACAGATGCGATCGGCAATCTGTAAATAAATAGCTTTCGGTTCTTTGAAAATCATATTTTTTATTTAAAACGGTTGTTAATGTCCATCTCTTTAAAGCGAAAATAAGCAAGTGTTAGATTGATGAGACTAACTAGATACAGAAAATAAGTCCATAGATTAATCCGATGAGCTTCAATCCAATTCTCATGCTGATGGAATAAATCCATAAAAAAATTACTCCTACTTGCGGCAGCTTGAATAAATGATCCCATATCTCCAAAACACAACATAGCAAATATATAATTCACAAAAAAGGTAACTACAGCTATTGCTGTCGCAAATAAAACAGTATAGACGGCTGGACGTTTAGGCCAAATGGTTCCTCCCAATACAAAAAAACTAAGAACTGCAATTCCGATTGGATTACCCAAAGGAAGTAAGTCTGGATTAGAAACAACTGCGGGTCCACAAAGATCCGCGAAAAAGATGTATTTAGTTGGAAAAAAGAGAGATAATAGAACAACTCGGATCAATTCTTCACAAAGCAAAGCCAAAGGAAATAGCACAAAAATCTTACCATACAAAAGAGTTAAATTACTTATAAACTTCTCGAAAGAAGTCGCAGGACACATCAGAAGTTGAATTCTTCGTCCTTTCGTATTAAGGTTGGAAGAGAAATCGGCTATACCAAGCATCGTCACTATGATAATAGCTAGTGCCGCATTATTGATTACTGCATTGGTAGTTGCACTCTGAAAATAGTTAGGGTGAAAATTTGCAGAAATCCAATCCTGTCCAACATTTGTATATAAAGACTTCAATCGCATCCAGTTAGCAACTAATATAAACAACGTAAGAAGTAAAAATTGCCAAATGTATCGACGATAGTTCTCCATAAAGTCCTTGCGTAGCAGCAAGAAAAATCGGCTAAATTTAAAAAAAGAAAGATGTTTTTCCATAAGGCTTATTCCGGTTTATTGATTTCATACTCATTCTCCTGCAAGAGTAAACGTAGCTTCTCCGGGTTGTGCAAAGCAGCTCCAAACAAAAGTTCTATATTTAACTCACTTTCGTCACCTGTATAATTAGGAAGTACCATACTTCTGCCTGCAATGCTATTCTGTACATACAAAGCATCTTTAGCCTCCTCTTCAGTGCCTTCGGCTAAGAATTGTAGTTTCTGACAAAGGCGACTAACACTTTCATTTAGTAAAAGACCTTCTTTCTCAGAAAGAATCACAATTTGGTCAAGCATCTTATCAATATCAGCTACTTGGTGAGTAGATATTAAGATAGAACGCTCTTCACTCATACCTTGTGCAAGTAATTGACGGAACTGACTTTTTCCGGGAATATCAATACCATTGGTCGGTTCATCCATTACAAGTAAGGAAACACCAGTAGCCATTGCAAAGCTAATATAGAACTTCTTTTTCTGCCCCATCGAAAGATCGCTAAGCTTTTGCTGAGGATTAATTTCAAATAAAGTCAATGCCTTCTGCAATTCCTCTGCACTAAACTTTGGATAAAAAGGACTGTGAATAGAGACAAAACGCTCCATTGAAATTTTAGGTAATTCTAATTCCTCAGGTACAAGAAACATATCATTCAACATTTCAGGCTGACGCTTAAAAGTATTCATTCCTTTATAAGAGATTGTCCCCTTTTTAGTAGGTAACAACCCACAGATTAAATATAAGAGGGTGCTTTTACCCACCCCATTAGGTCCCAAAAGGCCACATACTTTTCCCTTCTCCAAATGAAGCGAGAAATCCGAAAACAGCATACGATGCGGCTTGTACGAAAAAGTTAAGTTTGAAATCTCTAGCATAACGTCTAAGTATTTTTTAAGGTGATTTCTAAGATTTAAAAAGTTTTTACGTGTACTAGTATATTAGTACACCGCAAATATAAAATCTTTTTTAGTAATAAGTTCCTTTTTAATTTAATATTTAACTTTAATTATCTATTACTATTCAATAGAAGTACTTTTCTATAGCAATCGGTTGCTTCTATAGACTTACCTTATCTAAATATACTAAACTAAAGTTCTTTTGCAGGAATTCTTTCTTATTACAAGGAGATGCATGCATAACATTTCTATCAAATTAGCTACTGCCAACTGTTGAATTCATTTTTAACAGCTGGCAAAAACAGATTCAACAGCTGGCAAAAATGGATTTGCCAACTGGCAGTAATCATTTTATAGCAGACTAAATTCAAAAAAAGAGAGGTTGTGCCACTTTCGTTGACACAACCTCTTATAAAAAAGAGATGCTAAAATCACTCTAATATCATCGTTTCTTCAGCATACT
>JAGPIY010000170.1 GCA_018054715.1 Bacteroidaceae bacterium | reverse complement strand
CAAAAATCTGCTGCATAAGTCCTTCAATACTATCATTACAAAGATTGCCTATGCTCCCTTCATGCGTATGATGAACTTCTTTTGTAGGTTCAAATCGGCCAGCTTCAATATCAAGACCTACTTTTTTGTAAGCATCACGAAACGGCATACCTTCTGCAGCCAAACGATTAACTTCCTCTACACTAAAGATCGGAGCGTATTTCGGATCTGTAAGGATTTGCTCATTAACACGAATTCGTTCAATAATATAAGTTGTCATTTGCAAGCAATCTTTTAATTCCTTAAAAGCTGGAAGAAATATTTCTTTTATAATTTGCAAATCGCGAAAATAGCCACAAGGTAAATTATTCATAATTAAAATAATTTGTTGAGGAAGTCCTTGTAACTTATTACATTTTGCACGAATCAATTCAAAAACATCTGGATTTTTCTTATGAGGCATGATGCTAGAACCAGTGGTGCATTCATCTGGAAGTTTTATAAAGCCAAAATTCTGACTATTAAACAAACAAGCATCAAAAGCTAGTTTTGCTAAAGTTCCAGCAACTCCAGCTAAAGCAAAAGCCACATTTCGCTCCATTTTACCACGCCCCATCTGTGCATATATCACATTATAATTCATAGAATCAAATCCAAGCAGCTCAGTAGTCATCGTGCGATTTAGCGGAAACGACGAGCCATATCCTGCAGCAGAACCCAATGGGTTACGATTGCACATTTTATAAGCCGCTTGCAAAAACAACATATCATCAGTCAACCCCTCTGCATATGCACCAAACCAAAGGCCAAAAGAACTAGGCATCGCTATTTGAAGATGAGTATAGCCGGGCATCAAGACGTCTTTATAGCGATTACTTTGAGCAATAAGTTCGGCAAAAAGCAGATGAATAAGATTTGCAATCTCCTCCAGCTGTGTACGTGTAAACAATTTCAAGTCCAACAGCACCTGATCATTACGCGAACGCCCACTATGGATCTTTTTGCCAACATCTCCTAAACGCCTAGTTAATATCATTTCTACTTGAGAATGCACATCTTCAACGCCCTCTTCGATGAGAAAATGCCCTTGCTCAGCATCTGTATAAATCTTTTTTAGCTCAACTAATAGTTGATTTAGTTCATCCGTGGTGAGTAAGTCAATACTTTCTAACATTGTGATGTGAGCCATAGATCCTAGCACATCATGTTTTGCTAAATAAAGATCCATCTCACGATCACGTCCTACAGTAAAACGCTCTATCTCAGCATTCATCTGCACACTTTTCTCCCAAAGTTTTTGTGTCATTACGCTTAAATTTTATGCATACTTTATCTGAGCTAAAATATCAGCCAAACGCTCTATACCCTCGGGCAATTTATCAAGTTTGCCTTTAAGCATCATTTTCATAAAGAACGGAATATCGTAACGTACCGTTACTTTCAATTTCGATGTTTGTTCATCAAAAGGAAGCACCTGAACCCATAAATTAGCTGTAACAGGAACTCCTTTAATTTCAAACTTCACTGTTTTATTCAGCTCGCGCTCACAGATAGCCAACTGAATGTTTCCAATTTTAGGCACTGGTAGCGTGATACTATCTTGATCACAAGTAATTTCATTCAAATCAATTTGTACACCCTGTTTCTTCGCTTCTTCCAATTTATCAGCCGGAATTCGCTGTTTCAGTTCCTCCAAATAACTCAAATCAGACAATTTTGAATACACCTGTGACACAGGATAAAACAGGGTTTTAACGCTACTCTCGTGTTGCTCCATATTTACTTATTTCCTAAATCCCAATTTGCAGGATCTTTACGCCAAGCATCCAAGGTTTCTACATCCTCTTCTGCAATATAATTATTTTTAATAGCAGTATCTAAAACCGCTTCATAGTTAGTCAATGTAACTAAATTTACTTTGGCGTCTTTAAACGCTTTTTCTGCAATATCAAAACCATACGTAAATGAAGCAACCATGCCAATTACTTCACATCCATCGCGACGAATAGCTTCTACTGCCTTCAAGCTACTTCCACCTGTTGAAATCAAATCTTCCACTACAACCACTTTCATGCCAGGACGAAGTTCTCCTTCAATCAAATTTTCCAAACCATGATCTTTGGGTTTAGCACGGACATAAACAAACGGTAAATTCAATTCATCCGCCACCAATGCTCCTTGAGGGATTGCTCCTGTAGCAACTCCGGCAATTGCATCTACTTGAGGAAAACGCTCCAAGATACTACGAGATATTTCAATTTTCACATAATTACGCAATGAAGGGTACGACAATGTTTTACGATTATCGCAATAAAACGGTGATTTCCAACCAGAAGCCCAAGTAAAAGGATTAGCCGGTTGCAACTTAATTGCCTTGATTTTTAGTAGTTTTTCTGCAAATTGTCTCTCTAAATTCTTCATAATTCATGTAAGCTAAACATTCTGGCTGCAAATATAGTATTTTCCCACGACATAACGCCAAAAAAACTTTTTTTATTGACTCTAAAGAAGAAAAAAATCAATTTGAAGGATCTTCTCCCTCTTCAAGTATTCCCTCAGGATCAAGGTTCTCACGAATAATTCCAGATTCAAAGCCACGACTCATTGCAAAACGAAATAACTTCTGCATGCAATCCTTTTCATCTGCGCCATGAATACTACGGCGTTTACTTTTTAATATAGACAACAGCACTTGTTTATATTCATCGGAATCAATTGTCAGCATAGCATCTACAACGCTACCTCGTGAAACCTTCTTCAAACGAAGTTCCTCTGCTATCTTCTTTCTGCCCCATTTTTGTATCTTAAATTTATCATGTACAAAAGCGGCACAGTATCTTTCTTCATTTAAATAATTCTTAAGCTTGAGCTTTGCCAAAATCCGACTTTGTTCATCAGGATTAACTCCCCATTTCATCAGTTTATCTACAGCCTCACCTTCACAATGCTCTGCTATTGAGCACCAGGCAACAAGTTTCTCAAAAGCTCTTTCTTCGTCCATCATATTCATCGTTCAGCCTTTATGATTCTATCATTCAAAAATTGATCTTTTATTAATTGTACATGTTTGTATCCTAAGCTTTTCAAAAGCATCATTATATCAGCTCCAAACTGTTTATTTATTTCAAAATACAAGAAGCCCCCCTCTCGAAGTAATCTACGCCCTAAGGTGGCAATACTGCGATAAAAACGCAATGCGTCTTCATCAGGTACAAAAAGAGCACTATGCGGCTCCCAATTTAGCACCTGCGGATCCATTTCCTTTTGCTCTGAATATAAGACATATGGAGGATTACTTACCAAAATATCATATTCCTCGACAATATCTTTTATTGGCTGCAGTTGTAATATATCTATTTGCCGAAAGCTTATATCAACTCCTACAAAAGAAGCATTTTTTTTTGCTTGCGATAGAGCTTCTGCTGATATATCCCAAGCTTCCACACATGCGTCTGAAATAATTTTCTTCAGTGCAATAGCAATACAACCACTCCCCGTACCAATATCCAATAAACGAGGTTCACTGCCTGCACATTCTTTAGCAATAAGAGTAACTAATTCTTCCGTTTCCGGCCTCGGAATAAGAACACCGGGAGCAACCTTGAGGGATAGATTACAGAAAGAGGCCTTACCTAATACATATTGTAAAGGTTCAAAGTTCAATAATCTAGAGACTATTTTCTGGAGTTTTTTTTGCTCTATATCCGATAAATCATTATCTTTGCCCGAGTAAATCCTTACAGTGCTAAACCCCATCCCTTCGGAAAGCACAATTCTAGCGACAGAAGAAGCTTCTTCTCGCGAGTAACAACTTGCTAGAGTTTGAGTAAGACTACGTAATAAGGTTTGCACTTTATTTGCTATTTCGGCGGCAAAGGTACAATTTTAATTTTAAAAAAGGGCAAAAATATGATGACTATTTTGAATTCAACTTCTCAAAATAATGTTCTGTACATGCAACGATGCCTCCAACTTGCAAGTTATGGAAAATACGAAACAAGTCCAAATCCAATGGTGGGTGCGGTTCTCGTATACGAGAACCGAATTATCGGAGAGGGATATCACATCCGTGCAGGCGAAGCACATGCAGAAGTTCGTGCAATACAATCTGTAAACGATCCTCTTCTTCTATCAGATAGCACTCTTTATGTTAGTTTAGAACCATGCTCACACTGGGGGAAAACGCCTCCTTGTGCAGACCTCATTATTCAAGTTGGAATTCCTAGAGTGGTAATCGGAAGCAAAGACCCTTTCGCACTAGTAGACGGGGCAGGAATTAAAAAGCTGCAAAAAGCAGGTATTGAAGTTGCGATTGGATTGCTTCAAGATCAATGCA
>JAGPIY010000169.1 GCA_018054715.1 Bacteroidaceae bacterium | reverse complement strand
TTCCAACGTGATCCCGAAACCTTAGTACGTTATTGGGCTACTCCCGGCACAAAAGGATTTTCACATCGTGTAGGTGGTTTAGAAAAATGCAATAAAACAGGTTCTATTTCTACAGAACCAACCAATCATAATTTGATGACCAATATTCGTCAGGCCAAGATAGACAAGATTGCAGATTCGTTACCGTTACTTGAAGTAGAAGGTACTGAAGATGCTGATCTCTTAGTAGTAGGTTGGGGAAGTACTTATGGGCACCTTTGCTCAGCTGTAGAAGAGTTGAATCAGGCAGGAAAGAAGGCTGCTTTAGCCCATTTCCAGTACATCAATCCGCTACCAAAGAACACAGAAGAAGTATTGAGAAAATACAAGAAAATAGTGGTAGCTGAACAAAACTTGGGTCAGTTTGCAGCTTACCTGCGTGGCAAGTTTAATGGGTTGGTTGTTAGTCAATACAATGAAGTAAAAGGACAGCCCTTCCAAACTCACGAATTAGTAGAAGCATTCACAAAAATAATGGAGAAATAAAAAATGAGCGAATATACAGCAAACAATTATAAAATCGGGCAGGCTCGTTGGTGTCCCGGTTGTGGCGATCACTTCTTTTTAGCTTCGTTGCACAAAGCAATGGCCATATTAGGTACAGCTCCTGATGATATTGCAGTAATTTCAGGTATTGGTTGTTCATCGCGCCTACCTTATTATATGAATACGTATGGTATGCACACCATTCATGGTCGTGCAGCTGCCATTGCAACCGGAGTAAAGGTAGCACGTCCGGATCTTGCTGTTTGGCAAGTATCAGGCGATGGCGATGGTTTGGCCATTGGCGGTAATCACTTTATTCATGCTCTTCGTCGTAACATTGACCTGAACATGATTCTTTTGAACAATCGAATCTATGGTCTTACTAAAGGTCAGTATTCTCCGACTTCCGAGCGTGGTTTTGTCAGCAAATCCTCTCCTTATGGAACTGTTGAAGATCCTTTCCACCCTGCAGAATTAGCATTTGGGGCACGTGGGCATTTCTTTGCACGTTGTGTAGCTACAGATGCTCCTTCTACAGTAGACGTTTTGGTAGCCGGTGCAAAACATAAAGGTGCTAGTGTGATGGAAGTACTTCAGAACTGTGTCATCTTCAATGACGGTACATACGATAGCGTATATACCAAAGAAGGTCGCGCCAAAAATGCGATTTACTTGGAACATGGCAAACCCATGCTTTTTGGGGCAAACAAGGAAAAAGGATTGATGCAAGAAGGTTTCGGTTTGAAAGTAGTCACCCTTGGTGAAAACGGTATCACCGAAAAGGATATCCTTGTTCATGATGCCCATTGTGAAGATAACACACTTCATCTCAAACTTGCTTTGATGGAAGGTCCAGACTTCCCTATCGCACTTGGTGTGATTCGTGACGTAGAGGCGATCTCTTATAACGAAGCCGTAGAAGCTCAGATTGAAGAAGTAAAGAATAAGAAGAAATACCACACCTTCGAGGAGCTTCTTCTTACTAATGAAACGTGGGAAGTTAAATAAATCCAGCTTCCTTTTTATAATAAAGATTAACCCTGTAAGATTCAAAATCTTACAGGGTTAATCTTTATATCGGATAATCGTAGAATTATTTAGTGGAACAATTCGTAGAAAATAGTAAAAGTAAGAAAGCACCCAATCACGATGCACAGCAACAATAGCAGCCAATTAATAATTTTAGCCTTAGGCTTCGTGTCGATGTGTAAATTATCGCCAATATATTCTTTAAAGAATAAGTAAATAGCGGGAACCGTGCAGCTGGCGAGTAAAAGATCTTCTGGAATTTGGAAGAAATACACTTTTGAAAAAGCGATGAATGCCCAATGACTTAAGAAAAGAATAATAAACAAATTTACTTTCTTAGAATAGGTCAGCATAAGTCCAATAGTAAAAGCAGCCACCGAGCAAGGCATAATTGGAGACGTCATTGCCGGAAAAGTTAAGCCCCTAGCAAGCGAAATAGCCGGATATAAAAATGGCATTAAATATAAGAAGAAAGCCAATCGATCGTATTTGTACGAGCGCTCGAAAGTAGTATATCCAGTGATTAAGTCGTATGTCCAAAGTAGGGCTAGTGTTCCCCAAAACAAGGCCATAACTTGATTATAGTTTCTAGGATCGCAGTAAATTAAGTAATACACAATAGCAATCCAACTATTCAAAAAAATCAGATATCCTTTCATTGCGAGTATGCTCATTTTGCTTGGCTTATAAAAAAGCCAAGAAGTAATGAAAATACCCATTATAGTAATGATCGCCTGAACTAGCCAAGTAGAAGAGTTATAGTTTGCAATAGTGTTCCAAAAGAGTTCCATAAAGGTGCTTTATTTAGAGATTGTTTGATTATTTCTTCGTGTCAGTGAATAAGCCTTTTTACTGAATAAGAATATTGGAATTGTAGCTCCTACAGCCAAATTAAAGATCACTGTAAATGCAATGAGCCCATTTGTCAATAAAGCTTGAATATATTGCTGCTGTTCTATCGGATCACCCATTGAGTGGAAAAACATAATTAGTGAAAAGACGATTTTGTAGGCAAACATTCCCGGAATCATGGGAAGTAATGCCGGAATATAAAGTACCGTCATAGGGCAATAGATGTGTTTTCCGAGTGGCAAACTACCTAATCCGATTAGCAAAGAAGCCGCAAATGAGCCGGTCGCAATATCTACTCCCGCATAGTGCATCAGCGAAAAGCGTAATGCGTGACCCAGTGCAGCAAGTATTGCAATATGTTTTAACGCACGTAGAGGAGGGTCTGAAATAATTCCGAAACCAACTCCTGCAACAGCCGCAAAGGCTCCGTCTATAAGTACATCGAATAGAATCATAATAAGTTGTTTTTAATCAGAGCAAGAGTTAATGATAAACCAATCGAAATACAAATCACCAACAGAAGTGCATGGGTGAGTCGTACAAATCCATTCAGTACATGTCCTTCTACAATATCGATAACCCCATTAATCAAGGGCACACCGGGTATTAAGAAAAGCACACTTGTAGCTAGTGCAATTTCTGCAGTTGCATCGAATGTAAAAGCGGTAGAAGCTATTATTGAAGCCAAAAATGCAGACACAATAAAAATCACGTAATGATTTAAATGATGTGCCTGCATACGTTGTTTGGCAAATAAGCCAATCATAGTTGCCGAAAACACAATGCCACGTGCCCACCAATCTCCTTCGAAGAGTGCGCAGAACGAAGCATTTGCAAAACTAGCCATGACAAGAACAAAGAGAGGATGCATTTTGGGCTTAGCGATAATCTCATTGTATCGTATCCAAAGTTCATCCAGAGTAAGATGATCATCAATTGCTTGCCAACTTAGCGAGCTCAACTCGCTGTTTAATTCAAAACTAATCGGATAAGCAGGGATATCTACTACCTGACTATATACCTCCTCATAATTTTCATCAATGAGTGAAAGAATGAGCGTTTTTTGAAAGGTGGAGATCTTAACCGTAATTCCCAAAGCCTCTCCAATACGTTTTGTGTTCCGTACCACACGAGAAGTATGTACCCCCGAACCCATTAGTCGAGTGGCATATTCTCCGATAAAGGTGGCAATTTCTTTTACCTCGTTGTGCATAATGTTTGTGCTGCCTTTTTATTTGAGGCACAAAAGTAGTCCTTTTTTCCGAGGTGGCAAAGCTATCGACCCTTTTTCTGAAAAAATACGTTATTTTTATAACATTTTCAGCTTAAACGGATCGATAGTAATTATAATTCCGCTGGCGAAAGATATTTTTGAACGACACTTTCCTCCAAGCCCGTATATTCAGCAATAAGTGAATTTTCCAATCCTTTTTCTTTCATGTTTTGAACAATCTTTATTACTTCATGCTGTGGATGCAAATGCGCGAATAAGAGTTCAGCGATGCAATCAATTGATTGGTGAATTATTGCTCTTCCTTCTTTTGTGTCAATGTCTATTCCGGCAAAAGTAGATAGTCTTGCATGTGTGGTTAAATAATAGATACCACCTATAATTAATGCCGAAACTCCTTCGATGCATACAGGTGTTTCTTTAAAACTCTCTTTAAAGGTTGAAACAAGAGGCGTCGTGTGAAATTCTCTTAAGCCGGCTGTACGTCGTGTGGTTGCATTATCTGTAGAGACCTCCCAACGCAACAATTGCTGCATTATTTTGTCCTCATAAAATGAATCGAATAATCCGTTCAGAACATGTTTATATCCCTCTAGCGAATGCAAATCTCCCTCGTATCCAATGTTTAGGTTAGCTAGCCAATAATCATATTCCTTTACGAATTCATCCAAAAACTTTTCCAT
>JAGPIY010000168.1 GCA_018054715.1 Bacteroidaceae bacterium | reverse complement strand
ACATTGTGGTCGGTGATCAAAATGCCTATATTACGATCTTTCAGTTTCCAGACTATCTGCTGAATGTCTTCTACAGCGATAGGGTCTACTACGGCAAAAGGCTCATCAAGCATGATGAATTTAGGGTCGATAGCTAAGCAACGTGCAATTTCTGTACGACGTCGTTCTCCACCCGATAATTGGTCGCCAAGATTTTTACGTACCTTCTCAAGGCGAAACTCTTCGATCAGATTCTCTAATTTCTCTTTTTGATATTCTTTGGGCTTTCCCGTCATTTCAAGGACAGCTGCGATATTATCTTCCACGGTCATTTTACGAAACACGCTAGCTTCTTGTGCTAAATAGCCAATTCCATATTTTGCACGTTTGTAAACAGGAAACTTAGTAATTTCCGTGTTGTCTAGAAAAATACGTCCTTCATTGGCTGTAATTAAGCCTACTGTCATGTAGAAGGAAGTCGTTTTTCCTGCACCGTTAGGGCCAAGTAGCCCAACGATTTCTCCTTGTCTTACGTTAATTGATACGTGGTTTACTACAGTACGTTTTCCGTACTTTTTTACCAGGTTTTCAGTGCGTAAGGTAAGGCGTCCTTCTTCAGGAATAAATGAATCGGGAGTATCAATCGGCTCATTCACAGGCTGGTCAGTGCTGTTGTCGAGTAAGTCTTCGGAGGGGATCAAATCTTTTTCTTCCATCGTGATGAATATTTTGCTGCAAAAGTAGCAAATTAATGGCATAAAATCACTATTTTTGCAATCAAATTAGCAATTTATGTTTAAAGGTATACAAACTTTCGGTAAATATTTGATGTTATTGGGTCGTGTCTTTTCTCGACCCGAACGACTAAGAGTTTATTTTCGGCAGTTAATTCATGAGATAGAGTCACTTGGTGTTAATTCTTCCGGTATTGTGATTCTAATTTCTCTCTTTATTGGTGCGGTAATTACCATTCAAATTAAGCTTAATATTCAGAGCCCTTGGATGCCCCCTTGGGTAGTGGGATACACTACACGTGAAATTATGTTGCTGGAATTTTCATCCTCTATCATGTGCTTAATCCTTTCCGGAAAAGTAGGCTCTAATATAGCTTCTGAGATAGGAACAATGCGTGTGACCCAACAAATAGATGCACTTGAAATTATGGGTATTAATTCGGCATGCTACCTGATTCTTCCAAAGATGCTTGCTTTAATGTTGTTTATGCCTATATTGGTAACCTTTAGTATCTTCTTCGGCATTATAGGTGCCTATTGTACTTGTTGGTTTGTGGGGATAATGACAGCCTCCGATTTGGAAATGGGCTTGTTGCATGAGTTTAATGCTTATTTTATATTCTCCAGTTATATAAAATCAGTGTTCTTTGCTTTTATAATCTCTACCGTATCAGCTTATTATGGCTATAATGTGGAAGGTGGGTCGCTTGATGTGGGAAAAGCTTCTACTGATTCAGTAGTAAGCTGTAGTGTTTTGATTCTCTTTTCCGACCTTGTACTGACCAAACTCCTTAACTAACCTTTATTGATAAGAAAAAATGATTGAAGTAAGATCTCTCTGTAAATCCTTTGATAATAAGGAAGTGTTGCGTGGCATTGATGCAATATTTGAAGCGGGAAAAACGAATTTAATTATCGGACAATCAGGATCTGGTAAAACGGTCTTTATGAAATGCATCGTAGGTTTATTTGAGCCAACGAGTGGCGAACTGCTTTACGATAATCGCAATTTTCTGACAATGGATAAAAAAGAGAAAATAGCGCTTCGTCGTGAAATGGGCATGATTTTCCAAAGTGCAGCTTTGTTTGATTCTATGAGCGTGCTAGAGAATGTAATGTTCCCTTTAAATATGTTTTCCAATGAAACGTTTATTGAGCGTGAAGCACGTGCTAAATTTTGTTTGGATCGCGTAAATCTTTCGGAGGCTTATTCTAAATATCCGGGTGAAATTTCAGGAGGAATGCAAAAGCGTGTCGCTATTGCTCGAGCAATCTCATTAAATCCCCAATATTTATTTTGTGATGAGCCCAATTCCGGACTTGATCCTAAAACCTCATTAGTCATCGATGAGCTGATTCAAGATATCACGCATGAGTATAGCATGACCACGATTATTAATACTCATGATATGAATTCAGTGATGGGAATTGGTGAGAAGATTCTCTTCTTGTGTGGAGGCCTGAAAGAGTGGGAAGGCGATTCAGCAAAAGTAATGTCAGCAGAAAGTAAGAAGTTGAACGACTTTATCTTTGCAAGTGATCTCTTTAAGAAAGTGAAAGAAGCCGGGCAGGAAGAAATAAGAGTTCGTGAGGCTCTACTTTAAGTCTTTCTTGCTTTTTAGGTAATGAATAAAGTGAGTACAGAAAGTTCTGCCTCGTGTTTTTCTCGAATCGCTTTTAAGCATTCTATGAGAGTTGAACCTGTAGTCATAACGTCGTCTATTACTAACCAGTGCTGCTGTTTACTACATTCTTCTTGAGGAATGCCTTGAAAAATATTCTTTACATTTTCTTCTCGTTCTTCATGGGTGAGTTGCGCCTGTGGAGCAGTGTGGTGAAGTCTTTTTACTAAATCGTTTCGTATCGGTATTCCCGTCTGTTCGGAAATTCCTCTCGCTAAATATTCACTTTGGTTGTATCCTCGTTCCTTTTGGCGGCGAGGATGCAAAGGAACAGGTATCAAGCAGTCAATACCGTGTAAAAAATCGCTTGTCGCCAAAAGATTATTTGCCATCATTCGTCCTGCATTTAGTGCTAATTCTTTTTGTCCATGATACTTAAATTGCAGAGCTAATTGCCTGCTGTTATTATCGTAGATAAAGAATGAGTAAGCCCGCTCTATAGGGAAGTAGGGGATGATTCTTAGTTCCGCTCTTTCGCTGAGCAGGGCTTCATTAGAAGTACTTTTAAGATAGCAGTCGGTGCAAATCACTTGATCCTTACTGACTGGATTTCCACACCAAGGGCAAAGATGAGGATAGATCAAGCCCATAAAATCGGTTAACCAATTCCACATGGTAAATGTGTTTTACAGTTTCCTCGAAACTTTTTATTTGTCTTGCAAAAGTACAAGCTTTTTAAAGAATAGCCAACGTTTTTAAGTGCTATTTTACAACGAAATGTATCTCTCTTGTTTTTTTAAACGCTTTTTCTGTTTTTGGGGTAATAATCTCTTTAAAATGTTTCATAATATTGCGAGAATTTTGTATCTTTGCGCCCTAAATAAAGTAGATTATAACAAAGTATATAAAAACTTATGAGCAAGTTTGCAGAATATGGCACATTCAACCTCTCTCAAATCAATAAGGAGGTACTGAATAGTTGGGATGAGAAACACATCTTTCAGCGCAGTATGACGGAACGTGAGGGTTGCCCCTCATTTGTTTTTTTTGAGGGGCCTCCCTCTGCAAATGGTATGCCTGGTATTCACCATGTAATGGCTCGTACTATTAAGGATGTATTTTGTCGTTATAAAACCATGCAAGGATTTCAAGTAAAGCGTAAAGCAGGTTGGGATACACATGGGCTTCCTGTGGAGCTTGGAGTAGAAAAATCGCTTGGCATCACAAAGGAAGATATTGGCAAAAAAATTAGCGTTGACGCTTATAATGCTGCTTGCCGTAAGGAAGTGATGAAATATACGCGTGAATGGGAACAACTCACTCATCAAATGGGATATTGGGTTGATATGAAAGACCCCTATATCACTTACGATAATCGCTATATTGAGACTCTTTGGTGGCTTTTGGGGCAACTACATAAAAAGAATTTGCTTTATAAGGGATATACCATTCAACCTTATAGCCCTGCAGCCGGTACCGGACTTTCTAGTCATGAGCTGAACCAACCGGGCTGCTATCGTGATGTAAAGGATACTACGGTTACTGCACAGTTCCGAATGAAAAATCCTCGTGCCGAATGGTCGAATTGGGGAGCTGCTTATTTCTTGGCTTGGACTACCACACCTTGGACTTTGCCTTCAAATACGGCCCTTTGTGTAGGCCCTAAAATAACCTATGTAGCAGTAGAAAGCTACAATCCTTATACAGGAGAACCTATTACTGTAATATTGGCAAAGGATCGTGTGTCTGCTTATTTTAATCCGAAAGCTGCCGAGTTGGTTCTAGAAGATTATAAGGCAGGTGATAAATTAATTCCTTACCGTGTTATTGGTGAATATAAAGGCACTGAACTTGTTGGACTTGAATATGAGCAACTTTTTCCTTGGGTGAAAGTTGATGAAGGTGCTTTTCGTGTAATTCTCGGTGATTATGTAACTACAGAGGATGGTGCGGGTATTGTGCATATTGCTCCGACTTTTGGTGCAGACGATGCC
>JAGPIY010000167.1 GCA_018054715.1 Bacteroidaceae bacterium | reverse complement strand
CTGAAAGTGACGGATACACATTTGTTATTTAAAGGCGATGGTGGTAAACGGGGAAAGATAGGAATACCACCTGAAATGACTATCCCTATTGCGGGCGCTTACGATGCTGAAAACGGAACGCTTACTATTGTGAAGTTTAATTTTGAAATCGAAAAGAACGTGTATGTAAATTCGATGTGGGAATTTCAGAATGAACCTTTTAAAGGCGATGTAATTAACTCGTACAACGATGGACCACTTGAAGATGGCAGTATTATGGGACCGTTTTATGAAATAGAAACTTCGTCGCCGGCAGCAGCTTTAAAACCAGGTGAAACCCTGACTCACATTCATACCACCATGCATTTTAAAGGCAAGTTTGAAGAACTAAACATAATTGCCCGCAAAATACTTGGTATTGATTTATCAGAAATAGAGCTATTATAGCTCTATCTCTGATAAATATGCTGTAAAAGAGGTCTTTTTTTTGTATCCTAAATGTTTCTTGTTCAAAAGATGCGATTTTCCTCGCTACTTATGGTGAGATTCATAGAAAAAAAACATTTCGTAGAAAAGCCTTCAACTCTTCAGAAAGTGATTTGAATATACTGTTTTACAGCCTTTTAATCCCTGAATAGTTTGTGTAAAATGTTTCAGCTATCTTTCAGCTGTGTTATTTTTATTAACAAAATAATCATAGAATGAAAAAAAATAAAAACGAGACTGAAGGATCTGATAAATTACATGTTTCAGGATAGTTGGTTAATAATCAATGCTATAGAATGAAACTGAAAGATGAAAGATGTTTTCTTGTTTTGTGTATGCGATAGAAATGATACTTCTATAATGCGAATAAATATTAAAAAAAACACAAGCATCTTCCAAGGCAAACATAAGCATCTCCCGATCAAGACTTCAGCATCTTTTTAAAAAGACTTCAGCATCTTTTTTAAAATGCCTTGCAACAAATTTTAAAAGTAAGAGCACTTTCTATTGAAAGTGCCCCTTCTCTTACTATTCAAAATAGGTATGATTATTTTGAAAGCGGAGTTTCTGCGTTTTTGTCCATCTTAATACCAGAGTATCCTTCGGATCCCATTTCAGGAACATCTAGACCGGCAAGTTCGCTTTCGGCAGGAACACGGTTGCCGACTAACTTATCTATAACCTTAAAGAAAAAGTTGCTTTTAAAGAAGCTGGGAGATTAAAACTCCACATCGGCAAAGTGGGGATTATGGTCGGATAAGTAGATGGAATTACTTAGCGCTGAAGAAAAGATTTCTGCATGGCTAACAGTGATTTGCGGAGTAACAAATATGAAGTCAATCTTCTCGCATTGGTACTCAGGGCGTCTTCCGAAATCCTGAAAAGTGTATTTAGGTCCTTCTTTACGTAAGGCGATTTTCCAGCTATCTTTCAGAACAAAGGTGTTGGTAGTAATGATTTGGTAGGCCTCTTGTTGATCGGATATGTTTAGATCGCCGCTGATAATTGCAGGGTATTGGCCTCCAATCTTTTGGATTTGTTTGAGAATTAACAGCGCGCTTTGGCGACGTGCTTCAGTGCCAACATGGTCGAAATGAGTGTTGAGCACAAAAAATATTTCGTTGCTAACTTTATCTTTTAGTAGAGCCCAAGTAGCGATGCGAATGCAGGCAGCATCCCAGCCCCGACTAATACTGTCAGGATGTTCGGAAAGCCAGAAAGTATTGCTGTTCAACAATTCGTATTTATCCTTGCGGTAAAGAATTGGTGCGTATTCTCCTTTTGTTTTACCATTATCACGGCCTATACCTATCGAACCATACTTAGGCATAGCAGTTAATAGATTTTTAAGCTGATGATGCAACACTTCCTGTAGGCCGATTACATCCGGTTGCTCTTTTGTAAGAAAACGGTACATCGAATCTTTTCTCTGGTTCCAACTGTTGATGCCGTCTTCCGGATTATCGTAACGGATATTGAAAGTGCCTACACGGAGGTGTGTGCGTGCTTCTGCTGCGCAAATGCTTATTAAGGAAATGCCGAGAATGGCAATTGCTAAATATAATTTCTGTATATTCATAGTGTATCAACCAATTTCTGCCAAAGATAAGGTAAGTTTAAAAAGAAAATAATACAGAAATATGAATATTTTGAGTCTAATCGATTTTTCGGATTAGTAATTTATAGGCGTCTTTAAAATGATCTAAAAAAAAGAACTCAGAGAAGTTCTGATAATAAATCTCTCTGAGTTCTGTTTTTCTTTCTCTCCATGAATAATCGATGGAGAAAAGAATTATCGAATGAAGTTGGTAGGTGTCCAATCTTCTCGTACAGGTAAAGCTACACCGTTCTTTTTTCCTGCTTCAATACATTTAAGTAGCCATGCCATATTTTGTCCTAGTGTGCGCATTGTTTGGAGTCCTTCCAAATCTTGAAGCACTTCTTCGGGAGTATTCCCGTGTACCATGTTCCAGTATTGAGAAGATACCACAGGCATACAGCGGATAGTGAAATATTTGTTCATCTGATCGAACGCCGCCGAGGCTCCTCCGCGGCGGCAACTAACTACAGATGCTGCAGGTTTGTAAGCTAATTGAGTAGAACGTACATAAAAAGCTCTATCCATGAAAGAGGTGATAGCTCCGGATGCTGCTGCAAAATGCACCGGAGATCCGAAAACAAAAGCATCTGCCTCTTTTGCCTTCTCCAGGAACTTGTTTACTACATCGTCGATGGCGCATTCTCCTATCTCTACGCATCTTCCACAACCGATGCAGCCCGAAATAGGTTTATTGCCAATCCAAAAATGTTCAGTCTCGATTCCCAATTTGTTCAATGTATCGGCGACTTCTGTCAATGCCGTATATGTGCATCCCTTATGATGCGGACTTCCGTTTACCAACAATACTTTCATAATTACAAAACTAGTTTAATTATTCCACCATAAAATCCCTTGGCAGTTTATAAAATGTTGCAAATAACATTCCAAAAATGCAAATAGTGAAAACTTTTTAGAGATATTTTTCAAAGGCCTAAGAAAAGTACTTGCGAAAAGTGTTTTGGTTGAATCTAAGCAAGAAGAAATATTGAATGAATTAGAAATAACTTTAAAAGAAATGCGCTGAAAGTTCTTGAAAAAAAAACTTTCAGCGCATTAATTAGGAACCTTCGCCACATCCAGCTAATATCGCTGAGTGCTTTCTGAAGATCTGAAAAGCAAAATGCTTATTTAAGGATTCCGCGTTGATCCCACATCATAGCTACACCCCAGAAGTTGTCTACAATCTTTGCACTGTAAGGAGCACAGTTGGTAGGGTTGAGGTTGACTTCGTTGTTTGGATACGGTGAACGGAGTGGTGGAACGGTATGACCCGGGTAACGTGTGTCTTTTTCCGGAGCCGGGTAGTTGTTTGCCGGAATGCCTGTACGGCGATATAAACTCCATACTTCCATACCTTGTTTAAACAGTGCAAGCCATTCTTGAGTGTAGAATTGTGCCGCGGTACCATCGTATTTCGCTGCACCGGCTAGATAGGTACTGATTTCTGCACTTGAAACTTCGTTTTCTTCAAGCGAGAGAGTTACTGCATTGTTGTAAGCTTCTTCAGCTGAAATACCTACATCCCATCCTAACTTTGCAGCTTCAGCCAACTGGAAGTAAGTTTCGCAGGCACGGAATAGAGGAGTAAAGCCATAATGAGTCGATGAGTTGCAGAAACGCTGACCAATTCCCGAATAATCTTTCTGAACGCCATAGGCTTTTGTACCGATACGGAACCCCACATATTTATCGCTGTTTACAGCTTTCATGCAATACACGCCTATACGTGGATCCTTCAAACTATCGAGGGTATTAACCAACACATTGCTTACACAGAAGTCGTAACGTGTACGAACGGCATCTCCCCAAGGTTCGAAGTATTCATTGTTAAAGTAAAAGAAAGCATTGTCACTATTACTTTTGATCAATGGATAACGGGTTGGGTTCCCTGTAATTTCAAGAACAGTTGTTTTTGCTGTATCCGGCATTGCAGAGGAAATACGCATCGCAATACGCAGACGTAGCGAATTGCAGAACTGTTGCCATTTAATCATTTTGTTGCTAAAAAGCTGATCACCCTCGCCAAGACTGCCGACGTTATCATCAGCAAGGCCATCGGCTGCTATCTTTAGGTCGCGTAGCATGTGCGGATAAATGTCCTCTTGCTTATCGTAGGCCGGGGCAGTAATACCTTCATCCATGCGTGCCATCTCTGTATAGGGTACATCGCGCCAACGGTCTGTTGTAATTTGCATAATGAACATGGAGCGCACGGTAGCTACATTTTTCATATTCGAGTTGCCACTGCTCTCAGCCTGCTTATAAATATCTTTGAGGTTAT
>JAGPIY010000026.1 GCA_018054715.1 Bacteroidaceae bacterium | reverse complement strand
ATCGCAAGAGCCTCCTCTGCTGGATAATCCATTAATCCAAGCACCACGTTGTTATATTACTCCTCATAATGCTTGGAGTTCACGTAAAGCACGTACTACGTTGATTGAAATAGCTGTGCAGAATGTGGCACAATATTTAAACGGAGAAAAGATAGATTGTCAAATCTATTCATAGACTTCTAGGTCAAAGCAATCACATTTTTATCAAAAGGATTACTGCCAGTTGGCAAATTCATTTTTACCAGCTGTTGAATTCGTTTTTGCCAGCTGCTAAAAATGAATTCAACAGCTGGCATTCGCTTATTTGTAACTTACAAAATTCAAACGACAAGAGGTTAGAAGGTCATCATGATAGCAAGTCGAATACCGTCTTTATTGATGTCCGGATTTGAAAGATAGGTGAGTCGGCGTACATATTCTATTTGCACAATCTTGAAAATATTGTAGATTCCGACCGAGAGTTCCGTATAAGGCTTATTCCCCATTGCAAAAGAGGCAGTTTGTCCATTACGCGTAGGGAATGCAAGCAGATCTTCATTTCCGGCTACGCTTGGATTGTTTCGCGAAGAAAGGTGTCCCCAAATACTATTTAAACGAATTATCTCTCTCCATTTCAGCTTTCGTAGCAAAGGAATTCTATTGAAAATCTTGCCGTTAAAATCGTAGGTAAGGAAGAGCGAAGCGTATTCGTCATTGAAGAATTCCATTGAATTCATTAATGAGAAGGTTCCCTTTTGCAGGATATACGAAAGGTTGGCAGGAGGAGTTGAGAGCATTGGGAAAGGGACTCTGTTCCATTGCTTGCCGGCTCTCAGGTCGCAGTCGAATCGTCCGTAAGAGGAAAGATAGAAACGCTTCCACACTCCTAATTCAGTCAAATTATAAGTGTAGTCGCAGCCTAGCACACCTTGTAAACTCACTGCATGTGAGAGCGTAAATACAGGAGCATCGTAATTTAGCGGAACACGGCGTTGTTTGGTGTTTACAAAGGTTTCATGAGGTGCATAGCGCAGACCAAATGTAAGTTGGGTGGAGTTAATCCCTTTTAAAATCTCGCCGGGAGCATCGGCGGTGCCTACCCGTTGATAAATTAATGATCCTGTAGCACGATCACGCATTTGTAGGGCTTCAGCTGAGTAGGAAAATCCATTTAAGAATTCGCGATTATACTCAACATTAAATCGGCGTACGTATGAATATTGATCGTCTTTCCCACTTTTTATTGTCAAGAACATGTTGTCCTTATCTGTTTTTAAGAACTTGTCCATCGGAGATTCTAGATCGTACATTGCACTCACTGAAATAGAGTGGATGGGATAATCGCGTGGAAGGTTTTCTTTTTCTTTAAAGCAATATTCTAATTGTAGCTTACCTTTTGTTTGGCGATCACGGAATCCATAAGCACTATAGCCGGATAGGAAGAATTGATCGTTTAGTGCTGCCGTGGTTTGTCCCGAGAGTCGTACACGTAAACCTTCTACCGAGTTGTAGCCGGCAATGGTATTTACCGGACCGAAATCGAATTTGGACGGAGTTTTCGAAGAGCCGGTCTCTACATAATTTTCTATAAGAGCGCGTAATCCAAACATGATGTACTTGAACGAAGGCATTTGGCGGAAGCCCATCATTAATTGATCCATAGAGCTTTCCTTTCCGGTTAAAGGAACATCTCGTACAGAAGCCCAGAAGTCGCCATTCTTACGTCCGGCATCGGGTAACCGTACCTCGTTCCCTTTTAATTCAAAGAGTTTCGAAGGGGGCTCTTTAAATGAAAAATTAGAATAGCGTGTGGTATTTCTGACTTGCATGCCCGGTAGACTTTTCATAACAGAAAGCTCTGCGATCATATCGTTTTTAGACAAAGCCCATTCTCCGGTAGGAAATTGATCGAAATCCTGTGTAATGATAAGGTTCTCTACGAAATTAACAGAGGTTTGATGCGGCAGTTTCATTTGAACTCGTCGTACCTGATGCGTCGAATCATCCGTTACGTATAAATGTCCCGTAAATCCAAAATCTAATGAGTTTTGAGGTACAAATGAGAGATGAATATAACGTTTTTGGTCGATCTGTACCGTGTCCATGATGTAGTATTTGTAGAAACTGATAGCTTCTACACTTGAAATCGGACTAACAAAACGCATTTGTAATAATCGCATCGAGTTATCATAGATATTAACGTCGGTAAAGACATCGGCCATAAGCGTGTTGAAGATGTCGCCCATGGAAAATAATTCTTGTATGCCTTCTGATTTCTTGCCGCGTACAATGGTTTTTGCGCGTTCCGGCGTTTTACTATATATTTTTGTAAAGGCCTTCTCTTGAATGGAATAAGGTAGAATGAGCTTATCGGTTTCCGGGCATACTTCAACCTGCTGCACTATGAAAGGCATCTTTTTGTAAATGCCTTTTTTTAAATCTTCTGTTTTTACATCATTGAGTGAGGCGGTCATTTTTTCATAACAGTCGTAGCTATAATACGGTTGCTCCCCCAAACGGAATTTGTTTTTATGTGCAATAACCTTACGCATCAACTCCACTGCAGGATTGTTTTTGCGTGAATATTTTTCTTTTTTCGGCTTTACTACTACTTCCGTCAGATTTACTTCTTTTGATAGTATTTTTACTGTGAGTGAGATTGGTTTTCCTGCAGCTACTTTTATTTTTTTTTCTTTGTAGCCTACTGCGTGAATCTCCAAAAGGTTGCGATCGTTTTGAGCCTTCAGTTTGAATTGTCCGAGTGAGTCGGTGAGTGCACCTACTGCGGTTTTTCCCTTTAAAGCGATTGAGGCATAAGGTACTGGCTCATTGGTTACTGAGTCGCGCAAGGTACCTATAATCATTTGTGCTTTTGTTGTAGTTGCTGCAATAAGCATGATCAGCAAAAGTAGAGGTCGTAATCTGTGCATAAGGTTTGCGTTTTTACAGTAACGTGTAGTTTATTTGATTGGTGGGCAAAGATACCGCTTTTTAAATAGATTGCCAATTTTTTTAATCAAAATAAGGGAAAAGGACTAGCTTTTAACCGTAAAAGAAGAAAGATAAAATGGTTCTAAAAGTAAAAGAGGCTCTGTTGAAAATAACAGAACCTCTCTTTCTAGTAAATGAATGCTCTTAGGAGCAGCTCTTTTAGTTATTTTCAGGACGAAGTTTACGAACTACTGCACCTGTTTGCCACATTTCGCTATCGTGCAATGCTTTAAGTTCTGCTGTCAAACCTTCGCGATAATCAGGCTTAGAGTTTGTATCGATAGAACGTTGTGCTTCATTACCACATTTTACTTCTGCATAAAGCTTCTCGAATACAGGTTTAGAAGCATCGTGGAATGGGCCCATCCAATCGAGTGCGCCACGTTGTGCAGTTGTTGAACAGTTTGCATACATCCAGTCCATGCCATTCTTAGCGAAAAGAGGCATCAATGACTGAGTCAACTCTTCTACAGTTTCGTTAAATGCTTCAGAAGGAGTATGTCCGTTCTCGCGAAGAACTTCATATTGAGCCAAAAGAAGCCCTTGGATAGCTCCCATCAAAGTGCCACGTTCACCCGTTAGATCAGAATAAACCTCACGTTTGAAAGTAGTCTCGAACAAGTAACCGGAACCAACACCGATACCCAATGCAACCACACGATCGTGAGCTTTGCCTGTAGCATCTTGGAAGATTGCAAATGAAGAATTCAAGCCGCGGCCTTCAAGGAACATCGTGCGGAGTGAAGTACCTGAACCTTTAGGAGCGATAAGGATTACATCTACATCAGCGGGAGGAACGATGCCTGTGCGCTCTTTGTAAGTAATACCGAATCCGTGTGAGAAGTAAAGAGCTTTGCCTGGAGTCAGGTTTGCTTTTACAGTAGGCCATACAGCGATCTGAGCAGCGTCAGAAAGCAGATATTGGATGATTGTTGCACGTTTGCAAGCCTCTTCAATGCTGAATAGAGTTTCACCGGGAACCCAGCCGTCTGCTACTGCTTTGTCGTAAGTTGCGCCTTCGCGTTGGCCAACAATTACATTGAAACCATTGTCGCGTAGGTTAAGTGATTGGCCGGGGCCTTGTACACCATAACCGATTACGGCAATTACTTCATTCTTCAATACTTCACGTGCTTTTTCCAAAGGAAATTCCTCGCGGGTTACCACGTTTTCGATCACGCCGCCAAAATTCATTTGTGCCATTTTAATTTACTTTTGTGTGACATTACTGCCACGTTGTTATATAACTAGTTTTATTTATTTATCTAAAAATTACCTTGCTACGGCAAACAATCTCTGTCTCGTTTTTTAAAATTTCGATATTGAATTCGTCTTTCTTAGGTTCATCAAGTAAAAAACTTAAATGATCTCCGTAATAACTTTCGGCTACATAGGCTATTTCAAATCGTGAAATAGATTGTTGCCGGTACTTTTCCAATGAGAATAAATTCAGGATATGCTCCATATATTTTATACTGTTGAAGTGCCCGTTGATATCAATGTCGCTATATAAAGCTGTATACTCTTTAACGCAAGTTCCTTCTTTCAGTTGAATACGTGAGGGTCGACTAATAGGGCATTCTTTATCTTTAACAATGTAATTTAAGATATCTCCTTTATGGAGTGCTAACAAGTCGAGTGGTTTGCGAGTAGTGAGATCAATCATCGCCCATATAGAACGTGCATAAGCAATTGGGTCTCCTTTCTCGTTTAATACCCGATAGTTGCGGTCGGTGAATAGTCGATATACATCTTCTACCCAAGTCTCAATTTCAAAATGCTCATATCGATGAGGCATATCTGTCATATCCAGAGCAAGACGTGAAAGTACCCATGTGCAATTGTTTGTTTGCAAAAAAGGAATTCCGAAGCCACGTGCATTACTGTGGAAATCAGACGCATTTAGCAACTGATTGCCTAATACTGCGACAGGCAACTTCCCGCTGAAATCTACCCGAAAGGGCTCAGCCATGAAAGAATATCGTCCAACCTTATTTTGTTCGCACATTATTCCTTTTCTAATTTGCTCTGACGGTGTTTATCTTCACGCTCGTTTAAGTATTCACTCAATCGCTCTACGCAACTTTTAGTAATAGCAATACGTCCACTGCGAACAAACTGCAAGATGCCCCATTTTTTTAGTTCTTCATACAGCATCTGAGTTTCTTCCGTAGGTCCGCTCTTTTCAATAACGGTATATACCTTATTTATTTCGATGATATGTGCATTATGTTGATGCACAATTTCTTCAATGCGATTGCTTGCCAATAACTCCTCTGTAGAGACTTTATAAAGTGCAATCTCTTGGAAGAAAATTTCATCGTCGGTAAAGAACTGAGCCTGAAGAACGTCAATGCGACGTTCCATCTGCTTCACAATCTTCTCGATTGTATCTTTATCGCAATAGCAGGTAATCGTATATTTGTGTACACCTTTTATGGAAGAAGCCGACACGTTTAAGCTTTCAATATTAAGCTGTCGACGTGTGAAGATCGTGGTAATCTGATTCAGAATACCCGCTATGTTCTCCGAATAAACGTTGATTGTATATAAAGTTTTATCCATTTTTTCCTCTTTTATACGATTAATATCCCATCAGCATTTGATCCACCGTACCTCCTGCAGGTGTCATAGGCAGTACCAGCCCTTTCTCTATTACGCCTACTTCCAAAAGGAAAGGCCCCGGGGTTTCCAACATCTCTTTAATAGCATCGTCAAGCTCTTCACGTAAGCATAAACTACGCGATTTAATGCCATAGGCATCAGCTATTTTGCCATAGTCAGGGTTCATCATTGGGGTTGAAGAATAACGTTCGTGGAAGAACATCTCTTGCCATTGACGCACCATGCCCAGATAGTTGTTGTTTAGAAGAATGATTTTTACAGGAAGTTGAGTCTCCATGATAGTACCCAATTCTTGAATTGTCATTTGCAAACCTCCATCTCCGGTAAACATACAGATTGTACGATCGGGTGCACCTACGCAGGCTCCAATAGCAGCAGGGAGTCCGAATCCCATCGTCCCGAGTCCTCCGGAAGTAACCACACTACGGTCTTCAGTGAATTTGAAATAGCGGCAAGCAATCATCTGGTTTTGACCGACATCGGTAACCATTACAGCCTTGTTATGAGTCGCTTCCGAAACTTTGTGTACCACTTCGCCCATGGTGATAGGACCTTCAGTAGGGAATACTTCGGGTTGTATAACCTTTTCGAATTCGTCTTCTTTGTGAGGGGCAAAAGTTTCAATCCAGTCCTCGTGGGTGTTCTTAACAATATGTACAGTCAGTGCAGCTAAGCTATCTTTGCAATCAGCAACGATGGCCACATCTGTTTTAATGTTTTTATCGATTTCCGATTTATCAATATCCAGGTGGATAATTTTAGCCTGTTTTGCATAAGTCTGCAAGTTGCCCGTTACGCGGTCATCGAAGCGCATGCCGATTGCAATAAGTACATCGCATTCGTTTGTTTTTACGTTGGGAGCAAGGTTACCGTGCATACCCAACATACCCATGTTCAATGGATGCTCTGAAGGGAGAGCCGATAAGCCGAGTATAGTACATCCGGCAGGAATTTGTGCTTTTTCAAGGAATGTACGAAGCTCTTTTTGTGCTCTGCCCAATTCTACACCTTGGCCAACTAGTGCCAATGGGCGCTTCGCAGCGTTGATTAACTTTGCAGCTTCGTGAATGGCTTCTTCCTGAACTTCGGGCTTAGCCACATAGCTGCGTACAAAATCAATCTTTTCGGGATGATAATTAATCTTCTCTAACTGTGCATTTTTAGCAAAGTCGAGTACTACCGGTCCGGGACGTCCGCTCCGTGCAATATAAAATGCCCGCGATATCGCCCAAGCAATATCTTCTGCTCTACGAATTTGATAGCTCCATTTTGTGATAGGCTGTGTTACACTTACCAAGTCGATTTCCTGAAAAGCATCTGTACCTAGCAAAGACGAAACCACTTGTCCGGCAATAACTACAATTGGCGTGCTATCCATCATAGCGTCACCAATTCCCGTGATGGCATTCGTTGCACCGGGGCCACTGGTCACGAAACAGACACCCACTTTGCCGCTGACTCGGGCATACCCTTGTGCTGCATGTGATGCGCCTTGCTCGTGGCGCACTAGGATGTGTCTGAACTCTTTGTGGTCGTACAAACTGTCGTAAACAGGCATGATCGCACCACCCGGATAGCCAAATATCGTTTCTACACCTTCGTTTTTCAACGAACGCATTAACGCTTCGGTTCCTAAGATACTTTCTTTTTCCATGTCGCTTTTATATATAGTGATTCGAATACTTTTTATTAAATCGCTCTCTATTATTCAATGATACGTACGGCGCCTTTGTCAGCAGAGCTAACTAAACTGGCATACGCTTTTAAACTTTTTGGAACTACACGATCACGAGTTACTTCCTTCATGGGGCGTGCTGCAAGTTCCTCGTCGCTGAGTTTTACTCGCAGGATGCGGTTTGGAATATCGATTTCGATGAGATCACCATCTTGTAATTTACCGATATTACCTCCTGCAGCTGCTTCGGGAGAAACGTGCCCGATACTCAAACCAGAAGTACCACCACTAAAGCGACCGTCGGTAATGAGTGCACATTCTTTACCTAAATGCATGCTCTTGATATAGGAAGTAGGGTATAGCATTTCTTGCATGCCGGGTCCTCCCTTAGGTCCTTCGTAGATGATGACCACTACGTCACCACTTTGTACTTTTCCTTCAAGAATACCCTTGCAGGCAGCTTCTTGTGAATCGAAAACTTTTGCAGAGCCTGTAAACTTCCAAATACTTTCGTCTACACCGGCTGTTTTAACTACGCAGCCGTTTTGTGCAATGTTACCTTTCAAGATGGCTAGGCCACCATCTTTAGAGTAGGCATGAGCCATGTCGCGAATGCAGCCTGCTGTACGATCTGTATCAAATTCTTTGTAATAAGTAGCTTGTGAACCCATCACTTGGTTGAACTTGCGTCCGGCAGCGCTGCGATATTTTGAGATCGCCTCTTCGCAGACATTCGGACTTAGAATATCGTATTTGTCGATAGCCTGTGCCAAAGTGAATCCGTCTACACGTGGTGTATTTGCATCTAGCAATTTACCTTTATGCAGCTCACCTAGAATGCCCATGATACCACCGGCACGGTTTACATCCTGGATATGGTATTTCTGAAGAGTGGGAGCTACTTTGCAAAGACAAGGAGTATGGCGTGAAAGTGCATCGATATCATCCATTGTAAAGTCGGCTTCTGCCTCGTGAGCTACTGCCAACAGATGCAACACCGTATTGGTTGATCCACCCATGGCAATATCCATAGTCATCGCGTTAAGGAAAGCTTCGCGAGTAGCAATGCTACGAGGAAGTACACTCTCGTCGCCCTCGTTATAATATTTAAAGGTGTTTTCTACAATTTGTTGTGCTGCTTTTTTAAACAGAGCAGTACGGTTTTCATGAGTGGCTACAATCGTTCCGTTGCCGGGGAGAGAAAGGCCGATAGCCTCCGTTAAGCAGTTCATTGAATTCGCAGTAAACATACCTGAACAGCAACCACAACCCGGACAAGCATGTTGCTCAATATCTTCAACCTCTTGATCGCTAACCGTAGGATCGGCCGCTTTTACCATTGCATCAATCAAATCAAGGCGCAAGTCGCCGAGTTCACCGGCTTCCATAGGGCCACCCGATACAAAGATTGCAGGGATGTTCAGTCGCATGGCAGCCATCAACATTCCCGGAGTGATTTTATCGCAGTTGCTGATACAAATCATGGCATCAGCTTTGTGTGCATTACACATATACTCTACACTGTCGGCAATGATGTCGCGACTTGGCAGTGAATAAAGCATGCCGTCGTGCCCCATTGCAATACCATCGTCAATGGCGATGGTGTTGAATTCGGCAGCAAAACATCCCATCTTTTCGATTTCAGCTTTTACGAATTGGCCAATCTCATGTAGATGTACGTGGCCGGGAACAAATTGAGTAAACGAATTTACCACGGCAATGATAGGTTTGCCCATCATTTCTTTCTTCAGTCCATTGGCCGCCCACAATGCGCGGGCTCCTGCCATTTTGCGTCCTTGGGTACAAATGGCGCTGCGTAATTGATGTTTCATTGTAGTATATCTTTTTATTGTATAATAAAAGCCTTTCTCACACTAAAGGAGAAAGGCTTTTACCTATAAATTAATGTCGTTGAACGTTCATTCCACACATAATCTCATACAACCTTTCCCCTCTTGTTAGTCGCAGACGACCACGAGTAGAATCACACAGAGTGTTGATAGATTATTATAGAGTATGTATGGTTTCATTCTTCTTTATCTTTTAATGTTTTCGTGGCTGCAAAGGTAATGTTCTTTTTGTTATTTAGCAAACAAATCGTACAAAAAAAGAAGAAAAACAGCAAAATTGTAACAAAAAACAGGGCTTTTACCCTTTGTTCGTAAGAAAATCCTTATCTTTGTGCCCGAATTCTTTCTGAGGGAAGATAGCGATTTAGACAAATAAGTAGTAATAAAAGTAAAAAAACAGTATGGAAAATATGCCCAACAAGTTGTATCAAGTGGCGTACAAACTTTACACGATTAATGCAAGTGGCGAGAAGGAACTTCAAGAAGAAGCTACTGTAGATCAGCCTTTTCAATTTATCACAGGCTTCGGCTCAGTGCTTGACCTTTTTGAGCAAAAGATGCTTGCTCTCTCTTCAAACGATGCGTTTGATTTTGAGATTCCTTGCGCAGAAGCTTATGGTGCACACGATGAGGAGCATGTAATTCCTTTGGAGCGTACTATATTCGAAGTAAACGGCCGCTTTGATGCCGATAATATCTATCCGGGTGCTTTTGTACCTTTGCAAAATGCAGATGGACAGCGCATCAACTCTACTATTGTTTCTGTAGATGCTACTACAGTGGTAGTCGATTTGAATCATCCTTTTGCCGGGTGCGATTTGCAGTTTGCAGGTAGTATTGTGGAAGCTCGTACAGCTACTGCGGAAGAAATTACAGCAATGGTTAAGATGCTCAGTGGCGAAGGTGGTTGTTCTTGTGGTTGCGAAGGCGATTGTGAAGGTGGCTGTGGAAGTGACGAAGGAGCTGGTTGCGGTGATAAAGGCGGTTGCAGTTGTCACTAAGCGTTAGCATCTAAATAAAATTTCTAAGTATTCTCTCTTCGAAAAGAAGACGTAGAATCTTGGAAAAGAAAGCTTAGAAAAAGGAGAAAGCCCTACGGCAAATTTATTTTTGCTGTAGGGCTTTCTCCTTTTTGCCCTAGGGCTTTTTTATTTTCCCTCTAGGGCAAAAAGAAAAGACATCAGCTTCTCGGAATATTTTCTAACGCAAGTTTTAAATAATTGTAGAAGGGGATTACCGTAGACAGATGCAATCTTTCGTCGGGAGTATGCGGAGAGCAAACCGTCGGGCCAAAGGAGATCATATCCATTTTGGGATAGATTGGTGCAAAGATGCCACATTCCAATCCGGCATGTACTACTTTCGTTTCCGGCATTTTACCTTCTAATTGCAAAAATAGTTTCTCCATAAGTTGTAGAATGGGGCTGCTTAGATTCGGATCCCAACCGGAATAACGACCGGAGAGTTCGGTACGCATGCCGGCCATGTCGAATGCACTTTCGATGGAAGAGGCCACGTAATCGAGCATGCTGTCGCGTGCGGAACGTGCAAAGTTAATGATTTTGCAATGTCCTGCTTCAGCGTGAACGATAGCAAGGTTGTTACTTGTTTCCACCACTTCAGGGATGCTCGGTATTTGTCGCACCACGCCATGCTGTACGGCAAGTATGCTGCATATTAAATTATCGCGGATCTCATCCGGCATTTGCAAAGTTGCTTTTGGAGCTTCTGCAAATTCAAACAAGATGCCTTCTTCAATGCCTTCGTACTCCTCGCGGAACAGTTGTTCGTATTCAGCGACCAGCTGTTGCAGCTCTTCACGCATTTCAGGCATGATGCTAAGCGTAGCTTGTGCTTCACGTGGAATGGCATTGTGCATATTACCACCCGACCAACTTACCAGGCAGGCTTCGTAAAGTTCTGCCGCATCGCGTAAGAAACGAGCCATCAGCTTGTTCGCATTTGCAAAGCCGCGACTGATTTCAAGTCCGCTGTGTCCTCCATGTAGCCCATGTAAGCTAACGCGAATTGTGATATCTTCATCTTCCGTTTCCACCTCTTTATATATGAGTGAGCTCTCTATATTTACCCCACCGGCACAACCAATGATGAGTTCACCATAGTCTTCAGTGTCGAGGTTGAGCATAATTTGTGCTTGCAGTTCATCTTCTTTCAGTCCGAACGCTCCATGCATGCCCGTTTCTTCATCGCGAGTGAAAAGTGCTTCAAGAGGTCCGTGTGTAGCTTTCGGATCGGTAAATAAGGCCATAGCTGCGGCTACGCCAACTCCATTATCAGCACCAAGAGTCGTGCCTTTAGCTTTTAACCATTCGCCGTCGATGTAAGTTTCGATCGGGTCCGTCTCGAAATTGTGACTTGAAGTCGCCAGCTTTTGTGGAACCATGTCGAAGTGTGCTTGCAATACAGTGGGAGTGCACTTTTCCATACCCGGAGTTGCCGGTTTGCGATAGATAATATTACCAGCTTTGTCTTCATGAGCGTCAATGCCATTTTCGGCAGCAAATTGAAGTAAGTATTCGCGCACCTTTTCGGTGTGACCGCTAGGACGCGGTACTTGTGTGAGCGCTAAGAAATGGCGCATCGCGGGGTGGATCATAATTTCATCCATAATGAGGGAAATTTAATTTTCGAGTGTTGTGTTTGCTTTTCGGGGTAGTGCGATGAGTGCCCAAACCCCAAGAATAATTAGTGTCGCGGTTTGTGAACCGTATACAAGCAGCGCAAAGAGTCCGGCTTCAGCCTTCCCAATGCCATAGAGTACCATCATGCTGATTACCGCAAAATGCCAAGAGCCAGCTCCGTTAGGCGTTGGTACCATAACTCCTACACTACCGGCAACGAATATTACGAGTGCAGCAATTACTGAGAGGTGAGCAATATTTTCGAAAGCAAAAAAGCAGAGATAGAATTGCAAAAAATATCCCGCCCATATCGCTAAAGTATAAGTTATAAAGAGGGGGATATTTTCGATGTTCTTTAAAGAAAGTATTCCTTTCCAAATACCTGCAGCCATATTGCGTGCTTTCTCGAAAAAAGCAAAAGTGCGTACTAGATAATAAGCCAAACCCATTGCTGCAATAAGGCATATAGCGATGATTAATGTTTCCGGTGAGAATAGGCGGGTAGAGAAAGAATCGAATTTAGTACCCGTCTGTGTGAAGAACTGCTCAAAAATATCTACTTGTGAGAGTAGTGTAAAAAAGATTAGTAATACCACTAGCATCATGTCGACTACTCGCTCCGTAACCACAGTACCAAAACTCTGGGCTAGCGGAATGCTGTCCGACTTTTTAAGTACCCCGCAACGAACCACCTCTCCCAAACGGGGGATGATCAAATTGGCTGCGTACGAAAGGAAAATCGCATTGATGCAATGGCCGGCTTTGGGCGAAGCACCTAATGGGCGAAGCGTTTGTTGCCAACGTAAGCCACGAAGCACATGGCTTGCTGTTTCAAACACTAGGGCAAAAAGTATCCATCCCCAACCGACTTTGCTCAAAGAAGATTGCAGCGTGGAGAAGTCAAAATCACGATAAACCCAAAATAAGATTCCACCTCCTAAAATGAGTGGAAGGGTTACTTTCATGAGGTTTTTAAACAATTTATTCATTTTTTATTTCTATCTTTGCAGGCTGCTTCGCTAAAAGCTTTGCAGAGGATGCCCTAAAATTAGTGTGCGCAAAGATACAAGTTATCTTGCAATCTGCCACACAAAAACAAAAAAAAAGAAGATGAAACTGGTAAAACCTAAAAAATTCCTTGGTCAACACTTTTTGAATGACCTCAGCATCGCACAGCGTATTGCAGATACGGTAGATACTGCTCCGGAACTTCCGATATTGGAAGTAGGTCCCGGTATGGGCGTGATGACTCAGTACTTGATGCAGAAAGGACGTCCTTTACAGGTGGTAGAACTCGATTTTGAATCGGTAGCTTATCTTCGTGAAATCTATCCGCAACTCGAAGAAGGTATTCATGAAGAAGACTTTTTGACGATGCACCTTGAAAATTTGTTCGATGGAAAGCAGTTCGTGTTGACGGGTAACTATCCTTATAACATTTCAAGTCAGATCTTTTTTAAAATGTTGGAGCATAAAGATCAAATACCTGTTTGTACAGGTATGATTCAGCGCGAAGTAGCACAACGTATTGCTGCAAAACCCGGTGGAAAGATATATGGTATTTTGAGTGTACTGATTCAAGCTTGGTACGATGTGGAATATCTTTTTACAGTCGATGAAACGGTATTTTCCCCTCCTCCCAAGGTGAAGAGTGCGGTGATTCGTATGACACGTAACCAAGTAACCGACTTAGGATGCGATGAAGCACTCTTTAAAACAGTGGTGAAAGCTACGTTTAACCAACGTAGAAAGATGTTGCGCGGATCTTTGAAATCTTTGGTTAATAAGGATGCCGAGATGTTAAAGGACCCGATGTATACCCGTCGCCCTGAAACACTCTCTGTACAAGAATTTATTGATTTAACGAATCGTGTAGCTGCCGCACAAAATGGAAGTAACAGATAAAGATATTGATCGGGTAATCGAACAGCTTAACAACTTGATTGGTGAGCTGCGTGACGAAACGTCCGATCGACTACATATTGAGGAGCAGGCAAAGGAACTCTTAAAGAAATTACACCCTGCCGATATAGCGGAGTTGTGTAATGATATTGAGCCGGAAGAGGCTCGCTTTGCACTACGTTTGCTTGACAATGAAACCGCCTCCGATGTCTTAATGGAGATGGATGAGGATGCACGGCGTGATTTCCTCGAATTAGTTCCCTCTGAGATAATCGCTCGTCGATTTGTCGATCATATGGAATCGGATGACGCTGCCGACTTGGTTCGTCAACTCGATAAGGACAAGAAAGAAGAAGTTCTTCAACATATCGGCGATATCGAACAAGCTGGCGATATTGTCGATTTGTTGCAATATGAGGAAGGTACTGCAGGCGCTTTGATGCGTACGGAAATGTTGCTACTGAACGAAAACTGGTCTATGCCGGAGAGTTTGAAAGAAATGCGACGTCAGGCCGAAGATATGGATGAAGTGCATTACGTGTACGTTATCGATGATGATGAACGCTTATTGGGTGTTTTTCCTTTACAAAAAATGATTACTTCACCTAGCGTCTCGAAGATCAAACATGTGATGAAGAAGGATCCGATCTCAGTACATGTAGATACTCCTATAGAAGATGTGGCTCAGGTTATTGAAAAATATAATCTTGTAGCCTTGCCCGTTATTGATAGCATCGGGCGTTTGATGGGACAAATAACCGTCGACGACGTAATGGATGAGGTACGTGAACAAAGCGAGCGGGATTATCAATTGGCTTCCGGTCTGTCGAAAGATGTAGAGGCCGACGACTCAGTGGTAAAACAAACTTCGGCTCGTCTGCCTTGGCTATTGCTGGGTATGCTGGGTGGAATTGCCAATTCATTGATTTTAGGCCGCTTTGACGATGTGTTTCGCCGTTTCCCGGAAATGGCACTGTACATACCTCTTATTGGCGGGACGGGTGGTAATGTGGGTACACAATCTTCTGCTATTGTGGTGCAAGGTCTGGCCAATAACTCT
>JAGPIY010000166.1 GCA_018054715.1 Bacteroidaceae bacterium | reverse complement strand
GGCTTCTGTAATGCATTTTTCTACATATTGTTTTGTCTGAATTAGAGAGTGCTCTTTTGCATAGTTTAAACTAGCAAAGAGTGTTTGTGAAATAGCGAGTGCTTGTACGCGTTCGGAAGATGAGAGTAGCGCATTCCGCGATGAAAGTGCCAGCCCATCAGCTTCACGAACAATAGGGCAGCTTACAATTTCGAGTGATAGCTGCATTTGGCGAACCATATCTCGGATGATAGCCAACTGTTGAAAGTCTTTTTCTCCGAAATAGGCACGGTCGGGTTTTACGAGTTCGAAAAGTCGACTTACAATCTGTGCTACTCCGTTAAAATGTCCGGGACGGCGTGGTCCCTCCATTACGGTGTCGAGTGGGGCAAAGTTAAATTGCCGAGTGTCGGGTTGGGGATAGATTTCTTCTACTGAAGGTGCAAAAACGATAGAAGCTCCTGCACACTCAAGTAACCGACAGTCGGCCTCTAGTGTACGGGGGTACTTTTGCAAATCGTTAAGATCGTTAAATTGGGTCGGGTTTACGAAGATGCTTATTACGGTTACGTCGTTCTCTTTTACGGCGCGTTTTACCAAAGAGGCATGACCCGCATGGAGCGCCCCCATAGTGGGTACTAATCCCACGCTTTTTCCTTCATTACGAGCGTTTTGCAGTAAGCTCTGAAGGTCGTTTGTCGTATGTACTACTTTCATTTTTTTGGAACACTTTTCGAGTGTGTATTCAATTTCGGTTGCAAAATTACGCTTAATTTGTCGAATAATAAAGAAAATAATCAAATTATTGAGGAATAAAGTACGCAGAACCCATTTTTTTTTGTACCTTTGCCTCAATTTTTAGAAAGAACAAGTATTAGAATGAAAGCTAAGAAGGTATTATTTGTCACGCAGGAGATCGTACCTTATCTCCCCGCCTCACAGAAGGCTACAGTAGGGCGTACGCTTCCACAAAGTGTACAAGAGTCAGGACGAGAAATCCGAACTTTTATGCCCAAATGGGGAGACGTAAATGAACGCCGTAATCAGCTTCATGAAGTGATTCGTCTTTCGGGTATGAATCTTATCATCGACGATACGGATCATCCCCTCATCATTAAGGTGGCTTCTATTCAAGCCGCTCGTATGCAGGTGTATTTCATAGATAACGATGATTACTTCCTCAATGTAAATAGTACAAGCAGTAACGAAACTCCTGCACAGGAAGAAAATGATAGCAGAGCTATCTTTTATGCTCGTGGGGTGCTCGAAACTGTAAAAAAGCTACGTTGGACACCGGAAATCATTCACTGTCAAGGTTGGATGTCGGCGTTAGCCCCTTTATATGTAAAGTGTGGGTATAAAGATGAACCTTCGTTTGCTGAATCTAAGGTGGTGTTTTCTCTCTTTGATGATGAATTAATGCAACCTTTTCCGGCTGATTTTCCGAATAAGATAATACATCGTGGGGTTACAAAAGAGTGTTTTGAAGTGCTCGGAGAGGGTCCTTATTCGTACAACTCTCTCATTAAACTTGCTCTTGAATACAGTGATGGGCTACTTCTACATACCGATAATGTTTCGCAGGAAATTCTTGATTTTGCAGAGAAAAAAGGAATACCTGTGCATCGTTTGGTAGATGGTGAAGAAAAGGCACAATCTTGTGTCGATTTTTTTGATACCGTGTGGTCTGCCGGAAAAGAAGAAGAATAATTATATAGATGAAATAACTCAAAAAAAGGATCCCAAATTCCTCTATTCTGATGAAATTAGTTTCAACAATCAAATACTTCCTCGTTGCAATAGTTGCCATGTTAGGAGTTTCGTGTGACGACAATACCGATTTTATCGGTTCCTCTTTGGTTGGAGGAACTGATTATATAAAGGCTGGTTCGGCTACTTTTTATCCTGCAAGCTTAAGTGTTCTTGCGGATACCGTTTATACTAAGAGCCCTACAGCTTATCTTGGTAAGTACACAGATCCTAAGTTCGGCTTGTTTGAATCAAGTTTCTTAACTCAGTTTAATGTGGCTGAAGCTTACGAAATACCAAGTTTTAATAACTTTGTTCCTGATAATGGAGTAGAAGGGTTATCGCAAAATAAATACGACCGCGACTTAACACCTAAACGTTTTTATGTGGGAGCACTTTATACTGATTATTTTGGCGATTCAACTGCTGTTGGGCGTATTAATGTGTATGAACTAAATAAAGATCTTTATGCTTCTGATGGAGTGTATTATTCCAGTGCAGATCCAAAGAATTATTATTCAACTTCTGATCTTATTGGATCTTCTAGCTATGCACCTACTAACCTTTCAATACCATCGGCAACACGCGATTCAAATTATCAATATGTAATTGTTGATTTACCCGTTGAACGTGGCCGTGATATTATAAAGCTTTATCAACAGTGCAAAAAGAACGGAATCAACTTCCGTAATAAGTTCTTGAATGAGTTTAAAGGTATTTATACCAAACAAGTGCAAGGCGATGGTGCGATTTTATATCTAAAGCAAGTCCGTTTGTATTTTGACTTTGATACTTATAATCGTGACTCTCTTGGCAATGTGTACCAAACAGTGAAAGGAACGGACTCCATTTCTACCTCTGCCTTTAGCTTCAGCACAACGAAGGAGATCGTACAAGTAAATTCATTCAAAAATACAGTTCCTACTGAATTGCTAAAAGATGATACTTGCTCGTATTTGAAATCACCAGCCAGTCTTTTTACAAAGGTCCGTCTTCCGTTAAAGGCTATTGCTGATTCATTAATTGTACATGGTGATAGCTTGAATGCAGTGAAAATAACCTTCCCTATCGACTCGCTTCTAGCTCAGTCGACCGATATGGAAGGTCCGGGTACATTGTTAATGATTCGCGATACAGCTACCGTGAATGGAGTATTCCAGAATTATCAAAAGGATTTCTTTGCTGATAATAATTTGCCTGATAGTAAAACCTCATATATCAGTTCCTTGAGCGACTATAGTTACACATTTAGTAATATAGCAGGATTGTTTAAGGCTGCGGTAGAGGATTATGGAAGTGTGGAAAATTTGCCGGAGTACCTTGATGTGTTACTGATTCCGGTGTCGCTTACGTACGATTCTTCTACTATTATTAGTGTGTCTCATAACTTTGAGCCGACTTATGCACGTATATTGGGTGGAGCAGATCCGCAAAAGAAGCGATTAAAATTACAAGTATATTATAGTATCTTCCATTGAGAAGCGAAGATTTTTAGAAATAAAATTAGAAATTCCGAATCGCTCTCTATTAAGAGTGGTTCGGAATTTTATTCATTTTGCACTAGAGAATAGAGATATAAATATGGCATCGAGATTTCAGTATAAACGCGTAGCAATAAAGGTGGGTAGCAATGTGCTGACCCGTAAGGATGGCTCGCTTGATATTACACGTATGTCTGCGCTGGTCGATCAGTTGGCGGCGCTTCATAAAGAGAAGGTAGAAGTAGTGTTAATTTCTTCGGGCGCCGTAGCTTCCGGACGAAGCGAGATGCGCATGGGGGTGAAATTACTAGACGATTCGGGAAGAAAGTTGGATGCAGTTGAACAGCGCCAACTCTTTTCGGCCGTGGGACAAGCCAAACTTATTAACCGTTATTATGAACTTTTTCGTGAGCACCAAATAACTGTCGGGCAAATACTTACTACGAAAGAGAACTTTGCTTCACGTCGCCATTATCTCAATCAGAGAGCTTGTATGAATGTGATGCTTGAGAGTGGAGTACTACCCATTGTGAATGAAAATGATACTATTTCGGTTACAGAATTGATGTTTACCGATAACGATGAATTGGGAGGCATGATTGCTTCGATGATGGATATGGAAGCCTTGATTATTCTTTCGAATATAGATGGGGTGTACGATGGACCTCCTTCTTCTGCTTCCTCGAAAGTGATTCGAACTGTAGAACAGGGGAAAGACCTTAGCGATTACATTCAAACCGGAAAGTCTGATTTCGGGCGTGGAGGTATGATTACTAAAACAAGCATTGCCCGAAAGGTCGCTGATGAAGGTATTGCCGTGATCATTGCAAATGGGAAACGTGATAATATCTTGCTTTCTATTCTTTCCGATCCAGAAAATACGCTTTGTACCCGTTTTGTCCCTGCTCCGGAGCCGGTATCAAGTGTGAAGAAATGGATTGCTCATAGCGAAGGTTTTGCAAAGGGAGAAATCCATTTGAATGCACAAGCTTCGGAAGTGTTGCTTGGTGATCAAGCGGTTAGTATTTTACCCATTGGTATAACCAAGCTAATTGGTTCTTTTGAAAAAGATGATATTGTACGTATCTTTTCTGTTACCGGGCAGCAAATTGGAGTGGGGCGTACGTCTTTCTCTGATGCCGAGGCGCAGGAGATGTTAGGAAAGCATGGACAGAAACCGATTGTCCACTACGACTATCTTTATAT
>JAGPIY010000165.1 GCA_018054715.1 Bacteroidaceae bacterium | reverse complement strand
AAATAGCTGGTATCGCGACGAACGATAGAAAGTATCTCGTTTTTAAGAATGCTCTGAGGTATATTCCAATACGGATTGGTTTCCAAACGGGTAATATGGCTTATCAGCATCGGCGTTTTATGCTTTCTCGAACCGATACAAACACGCATCGATTGGGCTAAGCTTCCGTTTTGCTGATAGGCAAACAGCTGTTCGGCGGCTAGATTTACAAGTACATGCCTACCTTTTATTTGCTCTATCGGACGCCAACGAAGTATTTCGAGAGTTGCCCGCTGACGTTTTACTTTATCGGTCGACGAAGAGCTCTTCACTAGTGCAAACTTCAGTTCTTTATAAAGTTGATCTTGAGGCTCCAAACCCGACAAATAAGTAGGCAGATCGTCGAGCACTGCCTCGAGCGAGTTCCGCAGAAAAGTGCTGTCGCAGCATTCTATTTGAATATCAAAGCCATCATCTACATGAAGTACCGAATCACCAGTTTCTCCTTTTTCAAAATACGTATTATTCAGCAGTTTTGTTGGATTCAAGAAGCCATAACGCAACCCTCTAACATACAAAAGGTAGCTTTCGCTCAAATGATAATCGAGTTCAGCTAAGGCTTTAGGATATGAAAGTAAACTATCAGTAGGTAAGGATTTTAAATAAACATAATCGTCCTTCAGCTCTTCGTAATTGAATTGTTCTTTTTTAAGACCGTATCGATCTAATTGCGACAAAGCATTGAACAACGTTTGTATAGATAATGTATCATCCCAATTATCTACCCAACAAAGACGTTTATGATCTTCATAAAAGGCAGCCAAGGCTTTATCTCCCTTTGGATGGCGATGCCCTACACTGCAAAGTTGCAATGCCGACTGACAAGCTTGTTGGCGAAAAACCTCCTCAGGATCGGCTGCAGAACTAGCCCCACAACTACTCATCAACAATAAAGAAGAAGCTGATAAAAGTAGGATATTAAGGTGTTTTTTAACAAATGTATTTGGCATCGCAAATCGTATTTGTGGACAAAGATAAGTATTTTTTTTCGATGTCTTGCGTTTTTTTGTTTGAAATGTTGTAACTTTGCGGATAAAAACAAATAAACGATGAATTACAACGACGACTTAAAACAAGCTATAAAGGTTCTTCAGGAAGGAGGCATCATACTTTACCCTACTGATACTATTTGGGGAATCGGCTGTGATGCGACCAATCCAGAGGCCGTAAAGAAAGTATACGAATTAAAACAACGTGTTGACAGTAAAGCACTTATTGTACTCGTAGATAGCTCTGCAAAAGTCGATTTCTACGTGGATAGTCCCAACGAATTGGCTTGGGAATTGATAGAATTAAGTGGCAAACCGCTTACTATTATTTACGATCATGCCCGCAATTTGGCTCCCAACCTGCTTGCCGAAGATGGCAGTGTGGGCATTCGAGTTACCGAGGAAGCTTTCTCGAAAGCACTTTGTTTGCGCTTCAAGCGAGCCATCGTATCCACCTCAGCTAACATTAGCGGAATGCCATCACCAAAATGTTTTGCTGAAGTTTCCGAGGAAATTCGGCAGAAAGTAGACTATATCGTATCATTCCGACAGGAAGATACTACGCCGGCAAAGCCTTCTAGCATCCTGAAACTATTTCGCAATGGAGCGGTAACTGTAATCCGCGAATAATTTTTTTGAAACATCAATCGACTAATGACCAAAATATTCTTTCAAAAACATCTAATCAACGCCCTACATTGGCGGGAAGAGCATATTACAGAAGGGCAATTCATTGTAATGCTGAGCCTTATTATAGGCTTCTTCTGTGCCTTGGCTGCTTATGTACTGAAAGCGCTCATACATACCTTCCAACATTTCCTCACCCTCAATTTTGCCACCGATGGAGCTAACCTTTTGTACTTACTATATCCGGTAGTGGGTATTCTCATTACGGGCTTAATAGTACGGCATATAGTGCGCGATGACATTTCGCACGGAGTAACGCGTATCCTTTTCGCCATTGCAGGACGACAAGGGGTTATCAAACGGCACAACATTTGGTCGTCAATCCTTTGCTCCTCCATCACTATCGGATTTGGAGGATCGGTGGGAGCTGAGGCACCTATCGTATTGACGGGTTCAGCCATCGGATCGAACTTAGGTCGACTATTCAAGATGGAGCAAAGAACGCTTATGCTGCTAATCGGCTGTGGCGCTTCGGGGGCTATTGCCGGCATCTTTAAGGCCCCTATTGCGGGACTTTGTTTTACGCTGGAGGTACTTATGATCGACCTTACCATGGCATCTCTCCTTCCTTTGCTCATTTCGTCGGTTACGGCAGCGGTATTTACCTACATCCTCACCGATACACATGCCATGTTTGCATTCAACATGAACCAATCGTTTGTGATTGACCGCATCCCTTATGTCATCTTACTCGGCATTTTCTGTGGATTGGTTTCGCTCTATTTTACCCGTTCGATGAACTGGTTTGAAGGTTTATTTGGTAAGGTTTCTACGCCGTGGAAGAAGTTGGCACTCGGAGGAAGCATATTAAGTATCCTCATCTTCCTTTTCCCCCCACTCTATGGAGAAGGATACGATACCATTAAGTTGCTTATCAATGGTACTACCCCGCAGGAATGGAACTCGGTAATGGACAATTCGCTGTTCTACGGATCGGGTACCATGTTACTGATTTACTTGATGTTGATTGTAATAATGAAGGTCTTCGCCTCTACCGCAACCAACGGAGGCGGCGGTTGTGGTGGTATCTTTGCACCTTCTCTTTTTCTAGGTTGTATCACGGGATTTATCTTCTCGCACTTCAGCAATAGTTTGGGCTTTACGGTATACTGCCCTGAAAAGAATTTTGCACTAATTGGCATGGCAGGAGTGATGAGCGGCGTAATGCATGCACCTCTTATGGGCATATTCCTCATCGCTGAGCTGACGGGAGGGTACGATCTCTTTCTACCGCTAATGATTTGCTCTGTGGTGTCGTACCTTACTATTAAAGTTTTCGAGCCGCACAGTATTTATTCGATGCGTCTGGCAAAAAAGGGACAATTGCTAACGCACCACAAAGACAAGGCGATACTAACACTCATGAAGGTAGAAGATGTACTCGACAGAGAAGAGAAAACCATTCAACTGGACACCGATTTACGCACGATGGTGAACCTTATCTCACGCATCAAACGCAACTTCTTGCCGGTGGTAGACGATAGCAATAAACTCCTTGGCGTGGTCGATATGGACGATATGCGTAACATTATGTTCCGCCCCGAGTTGTATCACAAATACCGGGCCGAACAATTTCTGAAACCGATTCCTTATAAGGTAAAGAAGGACGATACGATGGAGCTGGTAATGCACGCTTTTAAAGAAACAAACCTCTGGGAATTGCCGGTAGTAGATAACGAGGGAATGTTTGTGGGTTTCGTATTAAAATCGAAAGTACTGGAAACTTATCGAGCTACCATGGTGGAGTTCTCGGAAGATTAATACTCCCTCACTGAGGATTGATGCACCCTCATTCATACAAAACACATTGACAAAGAGATGAAAAAAGAAGACTTACGAATAGTATACATGGGTACTCCCGAATTTGCGGTAGAAAGCCTGAAATGCCTCGTGGAAGGTGGATATCGCGTAGTTGGTGTGCTCACAATGCCCGACAAGCCTGCCGGACGGGGACAGAAAGTGCAATATTCTCCCGTAAAACAATATGCGTTGCAACAGGGGCTTACCCTACTCCAACCTGCCAACTTGAAGGATCCCGACTTTCAGGCGGAACTTAAAGCTTTGCAAGCGGACTTGCAAATTGTGGTTGCATTTCGTATGCTGCCCGAAGCGGTATGGAACATGCCTCGCTTCGGCACATTCAACCTGCATGCTTCCTTATTGCCTCAATATCGCGGAGCTGCCCCCATCAACTGGGCGGTGATTAATGGCGATAAAGAAACGGGTATTACTACCTTTTTCTTAGAACATGGCATGGATACCGGAAAGGTGATTCAGCAGGAACATGTGCCTATCCACGAAACGGACAACGTAGGCGATGTACACGACCGCTTAATGCTACTGGGAGGTAAACTGGTATTGGAAACAGTAGATGCGATTCTTGCAGGCAACTTGAAGCCTATCGCGCAATCGGAAATGCAAGGTGCGGAGAATTCCCGTCCTGCTCCGAAGATATTTAAAGAAACTTGCCGCATCAACTGGGCACAAAGCACTGCACAAGTATACAACTTTATTCGCGGACTCTCGCCTTATCCTGCGGCACGTACTACGTTGACTTCTGCTAAAGGAGAGGAAGTGGAAGTGAAGATATATGAAACGCGTAAGGTACTCGACAATTCAAAGGCGGTAGAGCCCGGCACAGTAATATCCGACGGCAAGACTTTTCTCACTTTCACTACCGCAGATGGCTTACTGGAAATCGTTGAACTACAA